>CABPCX010000144.1 GCA_902406135.1 uncultured Eubacteriales bacterium | reverse complement strand
TCCGATATGTCTGAGGAGGAGTGACGCTGCCTTCATCATTGAGCAGGGGTCAGCATATTTGTCTCTTCCTTCGGCAACCATTCTGGGCGCTGAACCGTGGATTGCCTCAAACATAGCGTATCTCTTTCCGATGTTTGAGCTTCCTGCAGTACCTACACCGCCCTGGAATTCAGCCGCTTCGTCTGTAATGATATCTCCGTAGAGGTTAGGAAGAACAACTACCTGGAAGTCTCTGCGTCTCTTTTCGTCAACAAGCTTAGCTGTCATAATGTCAATGTACCAGTCATCGGCTGATATTTCAGGATATTCCTTGGCAACACTGTAGAATATATCCAGGAATTTTCCGTCTGTAGCCTTGATGATGTTTGCCTTTGTTACGGCTGTTACCCTTGTTTTTCCGTTCTTTGCCGCAAAATCAAAGGCTGCTCTTATAACTCTTTCTGTTCCCTGTGATGTTGTTACCGTAAAGTCAACGGAAAGGTCCTCGTCAACAACAGCACCCTTGCTTCCTACAGCATAGGCGCCTTCTGTATTCTCTCTGTAGAATACCCAGTCAATGCCCTGTTCAGGCACTCTTACGGGACGTACATTTGCAAAGAGGTCAAGCTCTTTTCTCATGGCAACGTTAGCACTTTCGATATTGGGCCAGGGGTCGCCTTTTCTGGGTGTAGTTGTGGGTCCTTTTAATATAACATGGCATTTTTTAAGTTCAGCCATAACATCATCGGGTATAGCCTGCATACACTCAACTCTATGTTCAATGGTAAGTCCGGGTATGTCTCTTATCTCTACCTTTCCTGATGCTATTTCGTCCTTGAGGAGGAATTCAAGCACTCTTACAGCCTGTGCTGTTATGGCAGGACCGATACCGTCTGTAACACCGATGATAACCTTATCAAGTTTTGAATAATCAACAAAGTCTGCCTCGTTTTTCATTCTTTCAACTCTGGCAAGCTGTTCTTCAAGAAGTGCTCCAAATTTTTCTTTTGCTGCTTCGATTTTTTCTCTGTTTGTCATATATACATCACCTCAAATATTTTTCCTGATTTAATTTAACTGCTGTTTCCTTTACTATTGCTTCAAGTTCTCCGTCAGTTATCATTGTAACGCGTCCTTCATTATACTGTTCGTCTACCCATTCTTTGACAATCTCAACAAGTTCGTCTTTTTTATCTACGACGTAGTTACCTTTAAAATTATAAAACGAATTTATCCAGTGGGCAATACCTGACGTTCCCGATGTATTTGAAATGGCTATTTTAACGGGTCTGTCCAGGAATTTATTGGTATCGAAAATATTATATATTTCTTCGTTTTTAAGTATTCCGTCGGCATGTATTCCGGCCCTTGTTACGTTAAAGTTCTTTCCTATGAAAGGAGTCATGGGCGGTATTTCATATCCGATTACATCTTCATAATATCTTGCTATTTCCGTTATTACCTTTGTATCCGCTCCGTTAAGGGTTCCCTTAAGTTGGGCATACTCAAATATCATGGCTTCAAGGGGTGTATTTCCTGTTCTTTCGCCTATACCAAGCAGTGAGCAGTTTACACCGCTGGCACCGTAAAGCCAAGCGTATGACGCATTATTTACAGCCCTGTAAAAGTCATTGTGTCCGTGCCACTCAATGAGTTCATGGGGCACGCCCGCATGGTTATGCAGACCGTATATTATACCGGGTACGCTTCTGGGAAGAACCGCTCCGGGATATGTTATTCCGTATCCAAGGGTATCGCAGGCTCTTATTTTTACGGGTACTCCCGTATCTTCCATGAGGTCCATAAGCGCTGAGGCAAAGGGAATTACAAATCCGTAAAAGTCTGCCCTTGTTATATCCTCAAAATGGCATCTGGGTCTTACGCCGGTTTCTATACACTCTCTTACAACGGCAAGATAATGGTCAATGGCCTGTCTTCTTGTCATATGCATCTTTTTAAAGATGTGATAGTCCGAGCAGCTTACAAGTATTCCGGTTTCTTTAAGGCCAATGTCCTTTACAAGCTCAAAGTCCTTTTTGGACGCCCTTATCCAACTTGTTATTTCAGGGAATTTGTATCCTTTTTCAAGGCATTTATAAACTGCTTCCCTGTCTTTTTTAGTATAAAGGAAAAACTCACTCATTCTTATGACACCGTTAGGGCCTGAAAGCCTGTGTATCATATCAAAAAGAGTTGTCATCTGTTCAACAGTATAGGGTTCTCTTGACTGCTGTCCGTCTCTGAATGTCGTATCAGTTATCCATATTTCATCAGGTACATCAAGCGGTACCAGACGTCTGTTAAAGGCTACCTTAGGTATATCGTCATAACTGAAAAAATCCCTGTAAAGATTAGGGTCCTTTACTTCCTCAAGAGGGTATTCCTGGGCTATACTCTCAAGGAGGTTTGTTTTTTTATTAAACTCAAGCATTTTATCCTCCCTACCGCGTTAAAATTGTATCACGCATAAAATTATTTTCATATTTTAAATCGATAAAGTGAAAATTAATGTAATTTTATATCATCAAAAGTTCAAAGTCAATCGCAACACATAAAACCGAATAAAAATTGTGCTTAAGCACAACACAGAATAATTCATCTGCCGGTCTCAATATGTAATGGCATAAAAGCCTCTCTGCCGTCATATTAATTTAATGATAATATTGAGGAGTAGAATAATGTACAGACGAATTAACAAACCGCTTCCTCATCCATATGATAATTTATTTAAAAACGGAGAGAATTCTTTTGAAAAGTCCAATGGTTCATATACTCAAAATATTTCTGCCGCTTCCGATGAGGTTTGCGCCTCCAAAGGGCTCCATAATGAAACTTGCCAAAAGACCTCCTATGGTCTTTCGCCTTTATGTGCTGCTGTTGTTATATTTATTATCCTTGAAATATACAGGTGATATGATAAATAGAAACTTCAGACATTAGTAACTAAAAAAGATAACGGAAGGATTAAACCTTCCGTTATTTTTTTGAGCCTAATTGTATTCTCTAATCCTCTTGTCCGGCGGCGTTTATGATATAATATCAAATAAAGGCTTAAGGGCGGTGGAAATATGAAAAAGAAATACATATTAATTATAGTTGTTATTGCCGTTATACTGCTGTATCCGGCCTTAAGGAGCCCAAACAATGAAAATATCAGCATTACGGACGTTATTTCATCTGCGCCTGCCGTAAAGCTGGAATCAGCCGAAAATGAAGATGTCATACTCATTGATAATGACCTTACTCCTGCACATAACTTTGCCTCCCTGGCCATAGAACCTTATGAGGATTCTGAGGGTGAGCCCGAAAGTAAATGGATATACCGCTTTACATATAATCCAAAGGAAAAGGTCATAAACGGCACAGAAACAGTCGTTTTATTCGGCAGCGGTTCACTTTCCATAAACGGCGAACTGTATAAGCCTCTGGACGGCGTTAATTATGAGAAAATACTTGAATGGGCTGAAAACACTTATAACTACTACAGCACCGAATAATCTCAAACACATAAAAAGAGCAGAATTCTTTATTTCTGCTCTTTTCTTATATTTATGATAAGGCTGTTTCACATTAAAAATAAGTACCGCCAGAAAGCTCTCACCTGATTTTTGAAACAAGTCTCTGTGCTTCCATAACTTTAAGTACGACATCGAGCTTTCTGCCGTTTTCTCCTGACAGCTGGTTTCTGACAGCCCTGAGCATTGCCTCTCTCTGGCCTTCATCAGACGACTGTTCCCTTATGCTCTGGCATTGAAGGCTGAGAGCCTCAGAATCGAAATTTTCATTCATTTCCATAAGTTTTACGGCCAAAAACAGAGTTTTCTGATATTCCCTGTCCAAAAAAGGTATGGCAGCCTTAACTACCCTCATACCTTCACTGCCCCTTTCGTTTTCCACCGTATCAAGGCTTCCTGAATTTTCAAATGCCGTTATTTCTCCCGGTCTTTGAGTATTACCGCCCAGTATTCCCATACTTTTTGCCGCAGCAATGGCATTTATTATCCTTTCGCCGTCGGGCTGTTTGGTATTGTTTGACATAAGTCTTGATAAGGACTGTATCCTTTCTATGTTTTTCAGCATATCTCCCGGGTTATTTTCTCCCATAAAATCACTCCCGCCGCTTTTTAATATTTTTATGTAACAATCAGGCTTTTATTACTTAAATATAAAAAAGGGAACGTTGCCGTTCCCTTAAAACCTACGGTTTTATTTTGCCTCGCACATATTGAAGCTTGATGAGCCGCAACCGCATAAGAGGTAAATAAGTATGATGATCCAGAGAGAATCGCTGCAGCCGCAGTTATTTCCGTTTGATGAACCGTTTCCGCATCCGCAGAGGAGAAGCAGTATGATGATCCACCAAGATTCATTTCCTCCAAAACAACCGCAAGTACCCATTAACAACACTCCTTATAATTTTACATATCTAATCTTATGCACTTCTTTCCACAAATAAAACCGCTTTTTATATTTTTTTAGAGTACAAGCCTGTTTTTTGTCGCACCCGGGGGTTCATTTTCATACTCTGTATTAATACAGGGCGGAAGGAGTATTTCAGATATGGATAAAGCGAGATGGGCCGTCAATGCGGACTATGCCTATAATCTGGGCCTTACGGGAAAGGGAATAGGAATAGCCGTACTGGATACCGGTCTTTCTCCGTCGGAGGATTTTCTGCTGCCCGTAAGCAGAATAGCCGCCTTCAGGGATTTTGTAAATGAAGAAAGCAAATGTTATGACGACAACGGCCATGGCACCCACGTCAGCGGCATCGCCTGTTCCAACGGCTGGATGTCTCAGGGAAAGTACTGCGGCATAGCTCCGCAGGCGCATATAATAGCAATAAAAATACTGGACAGCAGTGGGAGGGGCTCAGCCTCTACGGCGCTTAAGGCCATAAAGTGGATAACCGAAAACAGAGAAAAGTACAATATAAAAATAGCCAATATGTCAGTGGGAACCAGCGACAGGAAAATAAATTCGTCACTGCTTAAAGCAATGTATAAAGCCTGGGACAGCGGTATATGCATAATCACGGCCGACGGAAATGCCGGAAGCGGAAATACATCCATAGCCTCCGCAGGCAGAAGCAGCCGTATAATAACGGTTGGGAGCTTTGAAAATCCGTCCCCTCAATGTGATGTTACGGCGCCGTCAGTGGATATAACATCCTGTCTGTCTCCCAATTATTCATTTGAATTTCACGGGAGAAGCAGAAAAAAAATAGTCGGCGGGAGGTATATCAAAATGAGCGGTACGTCCATGGCAACCCCAATGGTATCGGGAGCAGCCGCCCTTCTTGCGGAGAAATACCCCAACATCACTCCCGACGAAATGAAAAGCGCTCTTATAAAATGTTC
>CABPCX010000143.1 GCA_902406135.1 uncultured Eubacteriales bacterium | reverse complement strand
GCCGCTTCCAAGCTCACCGTAGATGTCAGCCCAATATATTCTGAATTCGGCAGGGAGTCCGTTTTCAACTATGTAGAGCATATCATTCCAATCATTGTCATCATAAATCACAGCAATGTTATTCCATTTTCCGCCCTCATATTTCTCAATTGTATAGTCTTCGCCAGAAGAAATGTCTTGTCCGGTATTATTAGTAATTTCAACAGTAGCCCCTCTGGAAGTTATGGTATTTTCTAAAACTTCCATAATAAGTTCTTCTTCATCAGAGCCATCCACTACCGGAGCATATTCATACCCCCAGCTGCTAAACAAAACAGGTTCGCCATTCTCCATTCTTGACATATCCTCTTTGTAAAGCATATATATAACTAAACACAGCGCAGCGGAAAAAGCCATTAAAAATATAGCAGCTTTTTTCATTTTAGCGCCCCCTTTTATCAATTCTCGACGTACAATGGCATTTTAACAGCAGCTTTAAATACGTCTCCATCTGATGTTATTTCCAATTTTCCTCCCTGTATTTCAGAAAGACTCTGGGTTATGGATAATCCAAGACCTGCGCCTTCAGTTGTCCTTGATGCATCTCCTCTTACGAATCTTTCCGTAAGACTCTTGAGGTCAACGCTGTCAATGGGCACTACCGAAACGTTTTTAATCATAAGAACTCCTTCGTTTTCGGTTTTATAAATGTCAATAAACACCCTTGTTTTTGGCATAGCATATTTAAGCGCATTTGATATAAGGTTTTCCATTATACGCCACATATGTCTTCCGTCGGCATAGATATCAACATCATCTACGGCATTTATCTTGAACTCAAGTTCAGAGGCTTCTATTCTTTCTTCAAACTCGCCGAGGGACTGCTCAACGAGACCTCTAAGATTTATTTTGTTCTTTGTTACGGCAAGATTTCCGCTTGAAGCTTTACTTGCTTCCACAAGGTCCTCAATAAGCTGTTTAAGACGGTTTGTTTTTTCATCAAGAATAGCAACATAGTTCTGTGCTTTTTCGTTATTCAGTTCCTCCCTTTTCAAAAGGTCAACATAGGTTATTATTGATGTAAGCGGAGTTTTAAGGTCGTGGGAAACGTTTGTAATAAGCTCCGTCTTCATTTTTTCACCTTTGACCGCTCTGCCGACAGCCTGCTTTAATCCGTTCTGCATATTTGATACGTCAATGGCAAAGTTTTTAAGGGATGGAGATATTTCATCGGGGTCAACCTTTTTATCAAAGTTTCCTTCCGATGTTTCCTTAACAGCCACCATTATTTTCTTCAATGAATTTAAAGCTCTGGCTGCAAAAAACAGTCCGGCCACATCAAATATTACTATCAATATAACAGGGATAATCGTATCCGCCTCACAAGCTACAAACATAAGCATGCAGTTTATGATTGCGTACATAATCATACAAATAAGTATCCATATTCTGAATGTGGACTCCTTAAAGAATGAAGCAATCCAGCGTATGAAAGCTCCAAGAACAGTGTTTGAGAAAAGTCTTCTTTTCTTTATCTGTCTTGATATGCTTGTTGTATAGCACATAAGTATGACAACGTCTACCATAAATAACAGGCATATAAGGCCTTTTATTATTGATATCCATTCCATATTTAAGTAATATATGCTTCTTACAAGCTGTACCGCCACAATATAAGACCCGGCGGCCACGGCCAAAAACAGTATTGTCCATATATCATTGAATATATAGTCTGTGGCTATAAGTGTAACCTCACTGTTTCTGCTGGTTTTTCCGGCTACGGCAATGAGGTATATCAATCCGGCTATCATTATAAGCAGACTTATAATAGCTGACATAACAGCCCTTGGTGCATTATCTCTTCTGTTTTCAAAGGCCTGATACTGCTGGGCAAATATTCCGTCTCCCGTCTCAACGTCATCACTTACACCTACATATAATGTATACCCGCTGTTAAAGAGTATTCTTGTGACGGAATCAAGGTAATTATCGTAATAGAAATAATTTAAAAGCTTTCCGTCATCGGTATATGTGTAGTAATATTCCGTATCATAAACGGTAGTTCCCTTTGTATATCTTCCGTCAAGGAAAGAGTTTATTTTAAGGTCAGATATAAATTCGGCATCAGCATTCATTATACGCTCGCCGGTGGCGTTGTTTACAAGACAGTAATAAAAGTCTGTATATCTTTCAAGCTCCTTAGTAGCGTCATCAAACTCATAAAGCTGGTCCTGAATGGCCTGGTTTCTGTATGCGGGATATCTCTCATCAAAGCAGGCCTGGTCCTCAGGATTTGAAAATTTTACCTCAGGAGTGCCTAGACTTTTAACGGTTATATAGTTTTCCGCTTCGTCAGATGATGCGTTTTCGGCGCTATAGAGGCCTGAAAAAGAATTATATATAACATACTCTCCCAGGTCATTATCAAGGGCAAAGTTATATATGACTTTTTCTTCATTAAGAGCATTTCCAGACTTTATATTCTCCTCGTTTTTAAATACGAGGTTAGTATTTACAACGTCACGTACCAGCTGGCTGTACTGGGAATAAAATGTTTCCGTTTCAAAATAGCTGCTGTAGCTGAAACCGGATTCATATCTCATATCCACCACATAAACAAGACTCATACTGGCGACAAGGGCTGATATGAGTATGATTGCTACGGCAGCCGCCTTTGTTTTGAACGAATAAAGCTTAGATTTTTTCAATTTTGTAGCCAATACCCCACACCACCTTTAAATATCTGGGCTCTTTCGGATTTATCTCAATTTTCTCCCTTATTCTTCTAATATGTACAGAAACCGTGTTTTCAGGGGCAAAGGAAAGTTCATTCCATACCTTTTCATATATTTCATCTATGGAGAAAACCTTGCCTGCATTTTCCATAAGAAGCTGGAGTATACCGTATTCGGTAGCTGTAAGTTTAACGGGCTCGCCGTTTACTCTGACTTCTTTAGAATCCTTGTCAAGCTCCAGGTCTCCTATTTTTATAACGCTTCCTTTTTCTGCAATGGAGCCAAATGAAGTATATCTCCTCATATGGGATTTAACTCTCGCAATGAGCTCTAAGGGGTTAAAGGGTTTTGTAATATAGTCGTCCGCACCAAAATTAAGGCCTATTATTTTGTCAGTATCCTCGGATTTAGCCGAAAGCATAATTATGGGGATATTTAAAGTTTCTCTTATTTTTACAACGGCCTTAAGCCCGTCCATTTTAGGCATCATTATATCCATAATAACAAGATGAACATCATTATTTTCAAGCACCTTGAGAGCTTCTTCGCCGTCATAGGCCTTTAATATATTGTAGTCTTCCTGTTTAAGATATATTTCTATTGCATCAACTATAGACTTTTCATCATCGCATACAAGAATGTTATACTTTTTGTTGTCCATTTGAGGTCCTCCTATCCAAAAGCTGTAAATGTTTTTTAGTCAGTAATATATCATTTTAATCATATAATTTCTTTATTAAGAATACTAAATCTTTTTCTTTCGATATTCTTAATTTTATCACAAAATGATGTTTTTTGGAAACACATATATAAAATTTACCAAATATTAGACATTTATATCTTAAAAATAGTTTTAAAAAAAGAGGCGTAACGCCTCTTTTTATAATTCTACAGCTATGGCTTTTCCGGACTCAACGGAATAAATATAACATTCCTTAACCCTTATTCCCGTAGCCCTTTCTACGGCCTTGGAATAAAGCTCCATCTGTATATCATATCTTTCATGTAATTCTTCTTCGCTGTCTTCATTATATCTGTCGGTTTTATAGTCAATTATTACGATTTCACCGTTTTCTATAAAGAAACAGTCAATACGTCCGTGGAGTATTATATCCCCGTCGGAATCATTTTTTTCTCCTCTGTAAATCTCATTGGGCTTCACAGCCACAGTAAAGGCTTCCTCTTTAAAAATACTTTCTGACTCCAGTATTCTTTTATAAAGGGGTGAACGTACAAACATCTGTATTTTCTTTATGCTGACCGTTTCAGCCTCCGCCTCTGAAAGTATGCCCTTTTCACGGCATTCATTTATAAGTTCTTTTATATCGTCATACTCATATTTCTTTCTGAAGTCCATATGCTCCAGCACAGTATGGACAGCTGTTCCCCTTTCGGCAGCGGAAAGGCCCTTTTCGTCAATATAAAAATCAGGTGTTTTTACCGTATGGGAAAGCTTTATGCCTCTTATCCTCTTTACATCGGAAACGGATACCGTTGACGGCATATCGGTTTCATCCAAATAGGGATATTCCCAGCCAAGCCTTGCCCCTATCTGGTCTTTTAAGAAGGCCAAATCTTCTTCCGTTTCTATCTTTTCATCCTCAGTTACCGTCTGGCTTTCATCTATCCTGCCTATGAAATTTATATCAAAGGAAGCTTTGTGGCTATAAAGTCCGTTTCCGGCATTTTGTGCCATACTTAAATTTATATCACATACAGCCTGTCCCGCTCTGTGCCTTGATACAGCAGTCATTATCCAGTCCATATATGAATTTTTAGATGCTATATCAAACACAGGAAGTTTTACATCTTTCCTGTCGTTATACATGGTCCATTCCTCAGCCTTTGAAATTTCAGCCGATGAAACACCTGTAATAATGAGTTTCTCCTTTGCCCTTGTCATGGCAACATAGAGTATTCTCATTTCCTCTGCCACGGAATCCATTCTGAGCTTTTCGGATATTACAGTCCTTGGTACGGTATTATATTTTACTCTGGATTCCATATCTATATATTCACAGCCTATCCCCAGATCCTTATGCAGAACTACAGAAGCTTTCTGATCTGTTTTATTGAATTTTCCTCCGCATCCCGATAAAAATACAACTGGGAACTCCAGCCCTTTGCTTTTATGTATGGTCATAATACGCACACCGTCTGAAGATGCACCGCTTCCGCTGTCAATATCAACATCATTTTTATTTATCTTTTCAATATATCTTATGAAGTCAAACAGTCCTTTAAAACTGATGCTGTCATAATCCGATGCCTTCTGTACCAGTTTAGCCAGATTTATCTGGCGCATTTTGCCGTCGGGCAGTACACCGGCAAAATCATAAAATCCCGTTTCCGTATAAATGGACCATATAAGGTCATTTATTTTTTCGTCAACGGCCATATTTCTCCACTTTTCAAGCTGAGACAGAAAAGTTTCCAATACACTCTTAATATGTTCGTCTTTGCCGTTTACGGCATAGTCCTTTATGCAGTCCCAGTATTCTTCGGCGCCGCTTTCAAGTTTTATGCTGAGCAGGTCATCAGCCTTAAGTCCATATACGGGAGACCTGAGTACGGAAGCAAGGGCTATATCCTGTCTCGGATTATCTATAACTCTGAGGAAACTCAATATTATCATAATTTCGGGTGTTTCCAAAAATCCAGTGCCTGCTTCTGCAGAAGCAG
>CABPCX010000142.1 GCA_902406135.1 uncultured Eubacteriales bacterium | reverse complement strand
GAATGTACTTTTACAAAAATGCGTGGATGTTATGTGGATTCTCATAAAGAAATAATTGTAAATATAAATGAAACTTTTTTAAATCTTGCCGATGACGAATTTTATAAATATCTTGAAATAGCCAAAAAAACCCTTTCAGGAACAATAGGCAACAATCTTCTTGAACTTGAATTCAATCCCGGAGAGGAAAATCCCGGCGGACGCCAGAATTTCCTTCTTGGCTTAAGGGACAGCAAGCTTAAAAATGACGCCCTTGCTGACAGGCTTTTTGAGCTCATAATAGAAAACTATGATTATGACGGAAACTATCTTATACTTCTGTACCATGACGCATACGACGTTATCGTAAAAACAAATGACAACAACAAACTTGACGAATCAGAGGAAGTATATGATTATCTTATATGTTCCATATGTCCGGTAGATCTTACAAAAGCAGCCCTCGGATACAGAGAGGACGAACACAGAATAGGTCCCCGTATCAGGGACTGGGTCGTATCTATGCCCGAAAACGGATTTGTTTTTCCTGCCTTTACTGACAGAAGCAGTGATATTCACTCCCTTATGTTCTATACCAAAACACCTAAGGAGCCCCATACAGACTTTGCTGAAAAAACCTTTGGCTGTAAAATAAAACGTACGGCTGCCGAGGAAAAAACGGCTTTCAGCTTCATAATTAAAAATATTGCGGCTGAAGACGACTCCGATGATATAGTAGTAGGCATACATCAGGCCCTCAGCGAAATAGCGGCCGAGCAGGATACATCTCTTTCAACGGAGCCTGTTCTTCTTGACAGCCGCACCATCGAAAATATGAGAACAAACGGATTTTTATCTCAGGAAATTGCGGATAAAATCGAAAAGGCCTGTGAAGAAGAATTTGGAGAAGAACCTCCTGTTATAGATAACATAGTAGATACAAAAGTCCTTGAAAATTATGCAAAGAAACAGCGTGAAGCCGAGCTTCAGAAAGAAGTAATAGAACTTAAATCAAAACTTGAGGCGGCTGAGTCAAAATCTTCCGACGATACCCTTCCCTGGGATTTGGAGGACGGAAAAGAAAATATTATTCTCAATGTCAGTGCTGAAAAGGCCGAAGAAATCGAAACAAAAATAATCGACGGCAGAAGATTTATAGTTATCCCCATTGAAGGAGACGAAACAGCCGTTATCAACGGTGTTGAAACCGAGCTTTAAAATTTTAATCAAAACAGCTCCCTGTATAATAGAAATATTTTGTGTGGAGCTGTTATTTTTTATGTGAGCCGCATAATGTCAGACAATATTTTGTTATATAAGCTGTATTACCCGTCTTTTTCCGTTAAAATGCCGCTAACGCCCTATTTTACGCCAATTGTAAAGATATTTTTATATGTTTATTTATATATTTTTTGTTCCTAATCCAATTTTAATCCAGCCCTTTGCTATGTTTTTATAAAAAAATCGTTGTATTTTTTGTTCAATAATATATAATAATTGGTAGGGCAAACTTTATCAGGGCATCTGCCCCTTAAGTAATGCTTTAGTATTATGTATAGGAGGCATTATTATGAAATATATTATGCAGTTTGGAATAATTATCGGCCTATCTCTTATCGGAGAAGTTCTCCATGCCATAGTTCCATTGCCTGTCCCTTCCAGCGTCTGGGGAATGGTGCTTCTTTTCGTTCTTCTCTGTCTTAAAGTCATAAAGCTTGATCAGATAGAAGAAACAGCCGATTTTCTTTTAAGTATTATGACTATTACATTCGTTCCTGTAGGCGCCAGTCTGATTACCAGCTTTCCTGCAATCAAAGACGAAATCTTTGGTATATTCGCAATCATAATCATTTCAACGGTCGTATGTTTCTTTATCACAGGAAAAGTGGCTCAGAAAATAATAGACAGCAGCAATAAGAATAAAGGGGAGGAATGAAAATGCTTGAAAATCTATATAACGGTTTATTCGGGACCGCCTTCTTTGGCATAGCTCTTACAATAGCCGCCTTCAAAATAGGAATGATAATAAACCAGAAAACCAAAATGGTCGTTTTCAATCCTCTTTTAATAGCAATCATAATTGTAATAGCCTTTCTTACCATAAGCGGCATAAGCTATGATACATATAATGTTGGAGGCTCCATGGTGCAGTTTCTGCTTACTCCTGCAACAATAGCCCTGGCTGTGCCCCTCTACAGACAGATGGAAGTTTTGAAAAAGAATTTTAAGGCCATTATATGCGCTATTTTATCGGGTTCAATATCCTGTGCCATAACTATGTTTGTCCTTGCCAAACTGTTCCATATATCCGATGAAGTTTATTTTGGCCTGACATCAAAATCAGTTACATTGGCCATAGCCCTCGGCATCACGGAGGAGCTTGGCGGAATAGCGGGAGTTACCTGTGTAGCAGTCGTTGTTTCAGGTATCATAGGCGCCGCATTCGTAACTGTATTCTCAAGAGTATTCAAGATAACAAATCCCATTGCACTCGGACTTTCAGTTGGTACCGCATCCCACGCAATAGGTACTTCAAGAGCCATTCAGCTTGATGAGCTTGTGGGAGCCATGGGCTCTCTGGCCATCGTAATAGCCGGTGTACTTACCGTAGTTATCGCACCTATTATGGCAGGTCTATACTGATAAATAAAAAAGCTTATTCCAAAAGGAATAAGCTTTTATTTTATTCAGTCTCAAAATCCCTTGTAAGGGAATTCAGCCATTTATTGCCCCTCATTCTTATGAGGCTTACACCAGCCTTTGTTATTTCATCGGTTTTCATAAACAGAAATACTATGGACACAGGTGCTTTAAATACAAATGCCATCACAAGGGCCAAAGGTATGGCAAGGCACCACAGGCATCCTATTTCAATGCCCATACAGAACTTTGTGTCTCCTGCTCCCCTGAGCACTCCCATAATAAGTGTCATATTTACAGAACAGCAGATGGTTATAAACGCAAATACGGTCATTATCTGGCCGGCAAGTATTTTTGTTTCCTCTGGAACATTGTAAAATCCTATAAAGGCGTTTTTAACTGCCAGTATGAATATGCAGGCTATTATGCCGGCATAAAACGAAATGTTTCTAAAGGCTTTTGCTCTTTGTTCAGCCTTTTCCATATTATTTTCACCAATGGCCATACCTACAAGTACGGCGGCCGCATTGGCAATTCCCATAATGACAACCGTAGAAATCTGCTGGACCACACCTGCAATGGAGTTTGCCGCCACAGGGTCTCCGGTGGAATATGTAATATGTCCCAGTATTGCCGCCTGGGCAGATGTGGCAAGGGACCACATAAGCTCATTGGCCACAACGGGTGTTCCGTTTCTTATGACGTCGCCTGCAAGTATTTTATTATGTCCAAAAAGACAGCTGATTCTGAATTTAAGTCTTTTATCTATGGCTAAAACATAGGTAATCGTTATTATAAATTCAAAAAGTCTTGCCGTAAGGGTAGCCAGAGCCGCACCCTGTATTCCTAAGGCAGGAGCACCAAGATTTCCGAATATGAGCACCCAGTTTAAAAATACATTGGTACAGAAAGATACGATTGAACTTATAACTGAGACTTTTAACACCTCAATACTTCTTAGAGCCGACAAAAGCGTATTGCTTATGGCAAAGGTGAAATATGCGTATCCCAGTATTCTCAAATACTGAGAGCCTCTCATTATTATTTCTTCATTATTTGAATAAAGCCCCATTACCTTTTCAGGAATAGTAAGCACCGTAACGCCAAATATTATGCCTACCACCACCGCTACCTTAAGAACAAAGGAAAAAATATCCCTTATGGGTTTTAAATCTCCCTTTCCCCAGTACTGGGCACAAAGTACGGATGAACCGCTGGCAATACCAAAGGTCAGCACCTGAAGGATGAAAAACGGCTGGTTTGCCAGTGATGATGCCGAAAGCAAAACTCCCGTAGTATCAGCCCTTCCAAGCATTACCGTATCCATAAGGCTTGTTCCAAGCGTTATTAAATTCTGAAGCGCTATTGGTATAGCTATCGAAAAAATATTTCTGAAAAAATTATTCTCGGTTTTCATAAAAACACCCCTAATTTACCTGTTTTTATTACAGCCAACAACATTAAATTGTAGCATACGGCTATCATATTTGCAATGCAGTGTACCAATATTTGCGTAATATAAACCTAGACATATTTTCTTCATTGTAACAATCATATTGACATTTTTCCCTATGTGATATATACTATCAAACAGAGTACTAAGGACGTACGAAGGGGGACACCACCACGGGTGTCTGTTTTCGTATGTCCTTTATTTTTTATGAAAAAGAGGTATTAGTATGAAATCAAACATGAAAAAACTTGTAGCTGCAGCAATGCTCACTGCTTTAGGCGTTGCACTTTCTGCCTTTGCCATTCCTGTCGGAGCATCTAAATGTTTCCCCATCCAGCATCTTGTAAACGTTGTGGCAGCGGTAACTTTAGGTCCTTCCTATGGTGTACTTGCGGCATTCTGCACATCTCTCATAAGAAATCTGGCGGCCACAGGAAGCCTTCTTGCTTTCCCTGGCAGTATGGTCGGAGCTTTCCTCGCCGGAATGGTTTATAAAAAGACAAGAAAACTTATCCCTACCTGCATAGGAGAAGCTTTCGGCACAGGTATTTTAGGCGGAATGCTCTGCTATCCCGTAGCTACACTTTTAATGGGTAAGGAAGCAGCCCTTTTTACATATGTTATGCCATTCCTTGTAAGTACAGTAGGAGGCTCTCTCATAGCATTTATAATACTTATCAGTATGCAGAAAACAGGAGCTCTTTCATACGTCCAAAATATGATGGACAGCGAAAAGAGAAACGCCTGAATATTGTAAGCAGCGATTTTATCGTTTCTTAATAAACGGCGGTCATCATCCCCCGCCAAAAGAAAACTCCCGGTATGCCCTATCCTCATACCGGGAGTTATTTATGTAACAAAAAATGTTTATTATTTCATCAATCGTAGGAGTTTATTATCAGCCTTGCGGTTGTGCTCATCTTAAAACCGGAATCCATACTTTTTTTCTGTATGAATCTATGGGCCTCCGGCTCTGTCATACTGCATTTTTCCATAAGCACAAGTTTTGCCTGCTGTATAAGCTCTTTGTCCGAAGTGCTTCTGTCTTTAACCGCAGGTGACACCTTTTTCCCCTGAAGCTCCGAAAGCATTTCAAGCGCTGAAAACATATCCTGCTTCTTAAGAGGAGTCGGAAGCTTACAGACGCTTTCATTTTCACACATATCAAGCATTGCCGGTTTTCCCACAGCCAGCACAGTACCGATATCACCAATATCATAGGCAAGGTCATCGGCCGTCATATCCACAAGTTTATAAGAACATACAATTATGACTCCTCCGACATTTCTTGCCGCTCTTATGGCCTCTTTGCCGGTCTTGCAAAGTTTGATA
>CABPCX010000141.1 GCA_902406135.1 uncultured Eubacteriales bacterium | reverse complement strand
CCGCCTTTACTTTTGTGGGCTTCATTCTGACTATGTAATAGTTTTCACCCTCCGATACAGGTACCTCAACGCTTCCGCTGAAGGGTACGGTAAATTCCGCCGACTCAATGGCAGGGGTCTCTCCTGCGCCGATATATATTACGCATATTTTGAACTCTCCCCTGATTTGAGCCTGTGAGCCCGAAAATCTTATCTCCCTGCGGCATATATCGGCCGTCGTTTCCAAAATTTCCGCTATATCGGGATTTCCTGCGGGAAGTTTCAGCTCCTCCCTTACGATAAATTCCTCTTCGGTACGCTCCTTTACGTTTCCGATATTTATTTCTCCGGTCTTGCTCTGTAAAAACGAATCGCCCTTTACATCTTCCAGCACGTCTTCCGTACGGCTGTTAGTCCAGCTTCCTTCCGCTGACGTAACCGCTTTCCTATTTATTTTCCTGTCATTTACAAGCCTGTAGTCCGTATGTATTATTTCCGCCGTCACATCGGCCTCCGTATCCTCCGTAACGCCTTCTGCGGAAATACAGTCGCTTATGGGAAATTCGGCCCTCATAAAGCTTATGGGCTGCTCGGTCTTTCTTCCGTAGTAAAGCACCGAAACAACTATCCTTCCCGTAAAGCATATACGTCCCTGCTCTGCCCTGACGCTGTCGATTATTACGTCCTCGTCCGTTTTAAGTATCTGGTATATATCGGGATTTATATCCGGCACAATCATATCGCCTTCTGTCAATATCTGAATCGTCTCGCCTTTACCCCTGCTGCTCAGTGAAATTTTCTCCGTCACTGCTTCCAATGGCATAAAAATAACCTCCCAAGTGTAATCTATAATAAATATAGTCACCGGAAGGTTTTTTATGACAGCTTATTTAAATATTTCTATTTCATTTAAAGGAAAAAACCTCATAAGCACTCTGCCGTAGATATTATCGGTACTAACTACTCCGAAATATCTGCTGTCTATGCTTTTCTCCCTGTTGTCTCCCATAACGAAAACACAGCCCTGAGGTATAACCATATACACATCGCCCTCGGTATATCCTTCGGCATAGTCTTCCTCAAGCTCTTCGCCGTTTACATAGACTTTTCCGCCGGCTATGTGCAGGGTGTCTCCCTCAACGGCTATTATCCTTTTTATCATATTCTGGCTGTAGTCCTCATCGTCAAATACGACCAGGTCGCCTTTTTCATACATACCTGTATATGCCGCAAATCTGCATATTATTACTCTGTCGTTGTCATTTATTGAAGGGCTCATGGATACGCCTTCCACTTTAGCCGGCCAAAAAAACACAAACAGCACCGCAAGTATGATGGCTGCCTCTATGATGGACCTTATCCATTCTTTTAAAATATTTCTCTTTCCTTCATGCATATCTGCTTTTTTGACCTCCGCAAATAATACAAAACGGAGCAGCACAGGATTTCCCGTAACCGCCGCTCCGTCATAAATCTGCTATAAAACTGCTACGAAACAGTGACAGTGACCGTTTCTCCGCCTTCCACAAGTGAAACTCCGTCGGGAAGTTCAAACTGTACGTCCACATCGCTGTAAACTCCGGCCTCATATCCGTCTACATCCACGTAGGCTTTTATGTCATCCGCCTCAACAGTACTGATAACGCTTCCCGCTCCACTGATGGTTATTGTCATATCTCTTCCCGCTATATCCGCCGAAAGGCCTTCTTCAAGGGTTCCTTCGACAGCGATGCTTTCAGCAGGTATAACAATTTCCTTTGTGGTCTCTTCCTCGACACTTACCGTTACCGTTATCTTATCCGAACCGTCTGCGCCAATGACTCTCAGTCCTTCAGGAAGATAATCTTCCACAGAAAATTCCTTGATTATATTGGAGTCGATACCCGTAACGTCTATATCTGGAAGCCTTATTATGCTTACGCCGGACAAATCCGACGCCTTGCCTGCCACGTCAACGGTATCGGGGCTTACATAAATGCCCGTAACCTCATATCCTTCCGCAGCCCTTCCCGTTATGTCCACGGCTACCCTTACGGATTTCATCTCATCCATACCTATCTTCACGGAAAGTTCGTTGGAGCTGAATGTCACCTTATCAACTACATTTCCTTCGGCATCGTATGCCACAGGAGCAGTCGTAATGACCATTCCGTCCTCAAGTATTTCGGGATTTACTTCCGCTCTTACTTCGGCAATGCTGTTGACAACGCTCTTAGCACCGTAAACCGTTACTGTTCCCGGTGAAGCCACCGCATTTGCCAGCTGTACCGTATCGGAATCGGTGTTATTTACAACAGCCTTGACTTCAAAGTCCTTATTTATGTAAGGCTGTATATCAACCGTTATCGTCTGTATTGATTTTGAAAGTATCTCGAAACTGTCGTTTACAACGCTTGGTATAACAATCTTTACGGGAACCGAAACGGGCTCGCCGTTATATGAATAAATAACATTGTCAAGGTCAACTACCGCCTGTACCTTCGTACTGCTCTGAGAAAGCGTATCCAGAGCAAGTCTCTGGCCCCTCAGTCTGACGGTTACCCTTGTGGATGTTATTTCGTCCTCGTTTACTACCACATATCCTCTCTCAAAAAGAGATTCCTCATTCTGCAGCTGAATATTTGCCGTATAGGACCTTGTTTCAAGAGGATTTTCTGTGTTTATTACCATGAACCACAAACCAATGGCTATTACAAGGGAAAGCAGCTTCCAGCCGATGTACATTGTAAACTTATTACTTCTGTTCATTGTCGGACCGCCTTCCTTTCCACCACATAATTTTCTTTTTAACAACGCTGTTGCTTTCCTTATTGGCTGTCATAAGCATTTTCCTGAGTTCGTCAGGAGTTATGTTTCTGTATATGACTCCGCCTCTGGCAAGGGAAATATATCCCGTTTCCTCGGAAACTACAACTATATCCGCGTCGGAAACCTCACTGGCTCCTATGGCTGCCCTGTGTCTTGTTCCAAGCTCCATACTTACCTTATTTTCGGTAAGGGGAAGGAAACAGGCTGCCGCCGCAACTCGGTTGTTGCTTATTATAACTGCTCCGTCATGGAGCGGTGTATTGTGCTCAAAAATATTTATAAGAAGCTGGCTTGAAACTATGGCATCCACAGGTATGCCCGTACGGATATGGTCTCCCAGAGGGACCTTCCTTTCAAGCAGTATCAAAGCGCCTGTCTTTACGCTGGCCATCTTTTTGGCTGCCGTGACTATTTCTTCCACAACGACAGCGTCCTCGTCGGCGTCTTCATCCTGAAATTCAAACTTGAATATGTTTCTTATAAATTTTCCGTTTCCCAGCTGTTCAAGGACCTTTCTAAGCTCCGGCTGGAAAAGTATTACAAAGGCAATTATGCCCACAGATATGGTCTCTGACAATATCCAGTGTATGGTATTTAACTGAAGCAGGGTAACGACCGCATAGAATATGAAAAATACAACTACGCCCTTAAACAGAGTCCAAGCTCTGGTTTCCTTTACCCAGCCTATTATCTTATAGACGATATATGCAACTATTAAAATGTCGATTAAATCCAGAATGCCGACTTCCGGCCTTACCATGGTCGTAAAATCAACTCCTCTGAACAACGATGTAATCATTTGTCCCTCCATATATTCACCCCCGGACAAGGACATAACAACAAGTCTGTAAAATTTAGTATATCACATCCGGCCCCCTAAGAGAATATTTATTAATTTATTTTTTTCTTAAATTTATGTAAAAAGGAACAAAACTATCGAAAGTTTTGTTCTTTTCCGGCTTTAATTCTGTCTTTAATATATGTTTATGCCCAATGGCTCATTTTTACGGCTTAGTCATTTTAAATTCCTTAAATATCCTGTATTCTCAGACCAGCATTCCTACTATGTAGCTTATGAGCGGCAGTGTTACAACCGAAGCTATGGTCGTTACGAATATGGCGCCTATGGCGTAGTCTCCGTCAGAGCCGTTGGCATTGGCAAACATTGCCACCGATGACATTGAAGGAAGTCCTCCGAGAAGGGCAAGGGTTATTTTTATTTCCTCGCTTATGCCAAGGTTTCTTATAACGAGGAAAAGAAGGATAGGGAAAACTATCATCTTGAAAAGCACGATAACATAAAATTCTGCTTTCTTGGCATATTTTGCGATGTCAACATAGCAGAATAATCCGCCGATATATATCATAGAAAGCGGTGTTGTTGTCGCGCCTACCTTTGTGAGGGTAGAATCCAGTATTTCAGGAAGTTTTACTCCGGCAAATACGCCTATAACACTCAGTACGATGGCTACGATGGCAGGATTTATCATCTTTACAAGGGCCTTGCCGATGCCGCCCTTTGTCTTTTTCTCCTCGGGTGTCGTAAGCTGCATACCCAGTGTCCATAAAAGACCCTGGTCGATTATCGTAAATATGGCTATATAAAGCATACCTGTCTCGGGATAAACGGCTGCCACCAGAGGAATACCGATGAATCCTACGTTTCCGAATACCGATACGG
This sequence comes from uncultured Eubacteriales bacterium, assembly GCA_902406135.1. Classification (GTDB taxonomy): domain Bacteria; phylum Bacillota; class Clostridia; order Lachnospirales; family Anaerotignaceae; genus Metalachnospira. Next base: position 946 of record CABPCX010000141.1, on the reverse strand, counting down.
CCTTATACACCTGAGCCGCATTGCCCTTTATTCTGAAAACCTTTGAAAAAACGGTTCCCACAATAAAAAGAAATATATACATACATACCGCTATGCCAAGCATAGGAAGTGAGTCTATTACCTGCTCGGCTGTGGCGCCGTTAAGGGTATTCATAAATATCATAAGCGGCAGTGACAGTTTCATTATGTACTTTGAAACATAGTCCAGCGCCTTTCGGTCAAACACCTTTACCTTTACGCCGATTATTCCAAGCAGAACATATACAACGAGCATACCCATCTGGGTTGCTATCACAGGAAATAAATTCATATAAATGTACCCCTTTAATGTTAAAATTTTGTCATAAGTCCTTTTCTAGTATATACCTTATGAAAAATCTCCGTAATAGTAACATTAAGAGAAATAACGAATAAAAATGCACTTATATTTGTACGCTATATCAACAATGTAACAACAACCATACTATTTATATAAAGTTATTTGAATATATTAAATCAATATATGCATTTTTATACCAACACACTTTTAAGTTTTCATACGTTAAAGTCAAAAAAGGTGCCTTTATGTACAGCAGATAAAAAGACCGGCTGTTTCAGCCGGTCTTTTTTCATTATCATTCTACTATAAACAAGGAATAATATCCGAAATCCTCACCCTCGGCGGGCATCATCAAATATCCTCTCGTTTTCTTTTCCGCAGTTTTCTATACCGCATACCCTATGGCCCCTGACCTTAAATCCCGAAAGATTTTTAGAAGGTTTCATAAGCACTTTTACTCCGTCAAGTTTCTCCAGACCCTCGGCGTCATAGGTGGCGGGTATTATATGAAGCCTGTCGGCACCCGTTACAAGGGGCCTGTCCAGTCTTGCCGCCGCCGCACAGAATGACGGCACTCCGCATATAAGCTCCGTATCTTCACCGCTTTCCTTTATGGGCTGGTATATA
>CABPCX010000140.1 GCA_902406135.1 uncultured Eubacteriales bacterium | reverse complement strand
ACTTCCTGCGGATTTTGGGCAGTTATTGAAGACGGAAAATTAAAAGGGGTAAAACCCGATGAAAACCATCCGGCATCACAGGGGATTATGTGCAGAAAAATGAGAAATTACGAGCTTTCCGTTAATTCTCCTGACAGAATACTTACACCTCTTTTAAGGACAGGAGAAAAGGGAGAAGGAAAGTTTAAGGCCGTTAAATGGGATGAAGCCCTTGATATCATAAGCACCAGATGGAAAAAAATAATTGCAGAAAACGGTCCTGAATCCATAGCCTACTGCTATTATTCAGGTGTTATGAGCGACATACAGAGAAACTGCGGAGAAGCATTTTTTAACAGAATGGGAGCATTAGGGCTTGTAAAAACTCTCTGCTCAACGGCAAAGGGTGTAGGATATGCGTCAGTTATGGGAAAAACCGGATGCCTTGACCCCCGTGAGATTGGAAACGGCGATTTATATATTGTATGGGGCTCAAATATGGCAGCCACAAGAATACAGTCTATGCCAGATATAATCAAGGCTAAAAAAGAAGGAAAACGCACTATACTGATAGAGGTATATGCCGAAGCTATGAAAAAATACTGTGACGAGACAGTTCTTATAAAACCCGGCACAGACGGAGCGCTGGCACTGGCTATGATGCATGTGCTTATAAGAGAAGGCCTTGCCGATGAAGAATTTTTGAGGGAAAATACTTACGGATATGATGAATTTAAAGAGACTCTTCCCGAATATACTCCTTTATGGGCTGAAAAGATTACCGGGGTGCCAAAGGAAGTTATAGAAAGCCTAGCCCTTGAGTATGGCAGAGCGAAATCCCCTGTCATTATACTGGGAAGCGGAAACTCCAGATACGGAAACGGTGCCATGACCGTAAGGCTAATAACAATACTGTCTCATTTTACGGGAGCATGGCTTAGGGATGGAGGCCTTTGTGGATGTACTCCGGTGGACAGAAGCTATGTAAACGGAGATATAATAAAGAGACCTGATTTCAGAAAATCACCCGCAAAGGAAATAAACATAAACCAGCTGGGAGCGGCCGTTAAGGACGAATGCGTAAAGAGCCTTTATGTATATGCTTCAAATCCCGTAAATTCCGTAAGCGATACAAATGCGATAATTGAAGGTCTTAAACGTGAGGATATATTTACGGTAGTGCATGAAAGATTTATGACCGATACGGCAAAATATGCCGATATAATACTTCCCGCCACATTTTCCGTGGAGCAGAGTGATATATACGAAGCCTATGGATACTGTACCCTTGCTGCGGCGAGAAAACTTATCGAGCCGGCCGGAGAAAGCAAGAGCGACTGGGACACATTCAGACTGCTTGCAGAAAAAATGGGATATGATGATGAATACTTTAAACTGACGGAAGATGAGATGCTGGATATGGTACTGGATAATCCTACGGATGCGGTAAAGGAGCTTAGCAGCGAAGAAAGAAACATACTTAAAGAAGGCGGCTGGGTAAATATGCCTTTCTCAGACCACCATGTATGGAAAACAAAAACAGGAAAGATTCAGATAATAAACGAATCGGATTCGGAAAGGATGCCTAAGTACACAGAATGCCACAGAGGAGAATATCCCATAAGCCTTGTGTCTGTACCGTCTGAATATACGCTCAATTCCATATTCAATGAACGTGATGATATGAAAAATGCCAGAGGCGAAATGAAAATTTACATTAATACAGAGGACGCCTTGGAAAGAGGAATTAAAAACGGCGATGATGTTATATGCTACAATGACATCGGAAGCGTAAAATTTAAGGCGGAAGTCACAGACAATGTGGCGAAGGGAGCCGCTGCTGCGGTTGGAGTATACGGCCACAGAAATTTTGAAGGCGGCCTTGGAGTAAACGCTCTCCAGCACGACAGACTGTCAGATAGAGGCGCTGCAACTACGATGAATGACAATACAATAGATATTAAACTGGCATAATATAATGGCCCGGAGGTTTTTCTCCGGGCTTTGTTTTTTGTGTTAATGCTTTTTCCTATATATTTCCGCTTATGACGCTTTTGGATAAAATATCTCTGTCGCAGTTTTCAAGTACGGTCATATCCTTTGAAAGTATATAAAATAAAATGCCTGTTGAGCTGTTTTCAAAGTACTTGGCATATATACGTCCGTGCATATTTACAGGCTGAAATTCGTCTTCAACATTAAATGTTGGTATACCGTACTGAAGATATGACACATCAAAGGAAGAATATTTGTGGGCGGTGCTGTTTACGGTCATATCCACATCATATTTTATCCAGCCGTCATATCCCGCATAATTTATGCCGCCTTCCGTTGAAACTATACTGCTTTCAAATACCATATCGTCTTTATTAAGACCGAATGGAGCCAATACCAGGCGCTCAAGATCAAATTCCGGTATTTTTGTAACGGCGTCTATATCAGGAAGACCGTCAGAAAATCCGTAGGGTTCTCCGCTTTTACTTGATGTTATATATGCCCCGTAAAATGCGCCTGAATATGGCGAAGACGGGTCAAACATTCTGCTACATCCGTGAAGGGGAGAAAATGCAGGAAAGTTATACATTATAGTAAGAAGAGCGTCTTCCTGGCCCGCATATTTTTGAAAATCCCGGCTGTCATTGAAGGTCATAACAAAGGGATACCAGTCAGAGCCGCGTGTCGAAAGTCCTCCGGGAATATCTATATCAAATCCCTTTTGAGCCTGCACGGATTTATGGCTGTGATAGGCACTGTAGGGCGCCATAACGGCCATACTTCTGAAAACGGCAAAGGGCGGCGTAAATATCAGTATTAATAAAATAAGTATAACGGTTCTCTTCTTCATAAAATCAGTCCTTTTTATAACTCTAACACATAAAAATTATTTGGTTAAAAATAGAATTGTTCATAAATATTTAAAATTCTGTTAACTAAAAATTTGTTGATTTAATGGGCCTTTAATGATAATATATTTCATATAATGACAAATAGTGAGGTGAGAATGTTATGGATAGTTGTGGCAGTTGCGGGCGAAGTGACAGTGATGGGTATAATATAGACATAGTACTGCGGCAGTATTCAATTCATTCTGCCTATTTTGTGTTTTTATTATAACCATCGCTTTTCGGCCTTCTATGAAACGGAAATTTTTTCTGCTTTGGGTAAAAAGCGGTGGCTTTTTTATGCCCTTTTTCAGAAAAATCATCCGTATTTTTAGTTGAATTTTTTAAGGGGTGAAAAGAATGGAAAAAGAAAAAAAGAATATGATGGCGGGTGTACCCGAAAGACCCGACTATGAAAAAGAACTTATTGAAATCATAAAGAGCAATAAGCCCGATGAGGTAATAAGAGACGAGATAAGCGACTATCACGAAAACGATATAGCTGATGTGCTCGAAAGCCTTACGGAAGAAGAAAGAGAAAAGCTCTACCGCATCCTTGGCGTAGAGAGGGTTTCTGAAATATTTGCTTATCTTGAAGATGATGTTGTAAAGTACGTTGAAGAGCTTGACCCGGAAAAGGCTGCGGATATCATCGAATCCATGGACGCCGACGACGCCGTAGACATTCTTGATGAGCTCGAAGATGACAAGAGCGGCGAAATCATAAAACTTATGGACGCCGATGCCAGACAGGATATAGACCTTATTCTTTCCTATGATGATGACGAAATAGGAAGCAGAATGACAACAAACTTTGTATCCATAAAAAGAGGCTCAACCATAAGACAGGCGATGAAAGCGTTAGTCGACCAGGCGGCTGAGAATGACAATATATCAACCCTTTATGTCGTAAATGATGATGAAACCTTTTACGGAGCCGTTGATTTAAAGGACCTTATAATAGCAAGGGATTATATGGATTTTGAAAGTCTTATTACTACATCATATCCCTATGTCTATGCTGAAGAAAAAACCGAGGAATGTATCGAGGAATTGAAGGACTACTCCGAGGACTCCATACCCGTCCTTGATAATGCCAATAAACTTCTTGGAGTAATCACAGCCCAGGACATCGTAGAAGCCGTAGATGAAGAAATGGGCGATGACTACGCTAAACTGGCCGGTTTGACAGCCGAAGAAGATTTAAATGAACCATTCATAGACAGCGTAAAAAAACGTATGCCATGGCTTATACTTCTGCTGTTTTTAGGTCTTTTGGTATCATCTGTAGTAGGAATATTTGAATCCGTTGTATCTCAGATAACATTGGTTGTATGTTTCCAGTCCCTTATACTTGATATGGCGGGAAACGTAGGAACACAGTCACTGGCTGTAACTATCCGTGTTCTTATGGACGAAAACCTTTCGGGAGCACAGCAGTTAAAGCTGGTATTTAAGGAAATGAGAGTCGGTTTTACAAACGGTATGATACTTGGCGTATTGTCATTTATATTCGTAGGCGCTTATATTTTTATTGCCAAAGCAAAAAGCCTTATGTTTGCTTTCTCGGTATCCGGATGTATAGGAATTTCCTTAGTTGTGGCTATGGTGGTATCAAGCTTTGTAGGAACGGCAGTGCCTATTTTCTTCAAAAAGATAAAGGTAGACCCTGCGGTTGCATCAGGTCCGCTGATTACGACTATAAATGACCTTGTGGCTGTTGTTGCCTATTACGGAATAGTGTGGGTGCTCCTCATCAATACACTGAGCCTGGTGGAATAAAATGTTGTATAAGGACGTCCTAACTGGTATAATATAAAAGATAACTGTTGAAATACTAATACAAAGGAGAAAGTGCAGATGGCAAACAAATACGGAATGGTAAAATGCTATTTTGAACACGGACTCTGGTCGTCAAATCAGGTTAAGGACGCCGTAACAAAGGGCTTGATTACATCAGAGGAATACAGAGAAATAACAGGTGAAAACTTTGATGTAGCCTATTTAAAGGAACGTATAAGCAAAAATAAGAAAAATAAAACCATAAGACAATATATCGTTGATTCTTTTACCGATGAAGTTTTTTCCGGCAATCCTGCCGCTGTATGCATACTCAACAATCCCATATCAGATGAGCTTATGCAGAAAATAGCCATTGAAAACCGGCTGGTTGAGACTACATTTGTTTTGAAAAAAGGCAATTCTTACGGCCTCAGATGGTTTACAGCCAAGGGTGAAATAGATATGTGCGGACACGCTCTTTTGGCAGCCGCCTATGTTATCCTTAATTTTTACGATAAAAATAAGGAAGTAATAGAGTTTGATACCCTTGACGGAAAAATAACAATAATTAAGAATGACGATGTCTATGAAATGGATTTCCCCCAGTATCAGCTTAAAAAGATACCCGTAACGGAAGAAATGGAAGAAGCCATAGGAGCCAAAGTTACGGAAGCTTACCTTGGAAGAGACCTTCTTCTGGTGCTTGAAGATGAAGATACGGTAATAAATCTCAAGCCGGATATGGAAAAGCTTACCCATCTCCATGGACTTATAACCCATGTAACGGCAAGGGGAAGCAGATATGACTGTGTTGCCCGTTCATTCTCGCCTAAAATCGGC
>CABPCX010000139.1 GCA_902406135.1 uncultured Eubacteriales bacterium | reverse complement strand
AAGAGCCGCCCCTTCGGGCGGCTCCTGCTATATCCTTAATTTATATTCACATTTTGCGTTTATCACATCTTCTTAACTGTAAGAGTTACTTTCTCACCGTTGATGTTCCATTCTTTTGTATATCCTTCGCCTTCGCCTTCTGTCATTTCAACAGCAAGTACGTCGCTCATGATGCTGTCCTTATTACGTTCGATAACGCCTGCAACCTTTTCGCTGTCCTTATGATATACAGTGATTCTGTCAAGGACTTCAAATCCTGCTTCCTTACGCATTGTCTGAACCTTGCTTACGATTTCTCTTACGAAACCTTCTTCGATAAGTTCAGGTGTAAGGTTTGTATCCATAACAACTGTTACGCCGTTATCTTCAACTGATACATGGCCCTCTTTCTGAGCTGTCTCAACAAGGAGGTCGCTTTCTTCAAGAACTACTTCTGTTCCGTCGATAACAAGAGTTACCTTGCCGTTAGCCTTAAGGTCATTCATAAATGCTGTACCGTCTACCTCAGCAAGGGCTGCACCGATTTTAGGTACAAGTTTTCCGTATTTAGGTCCGAGAGTACGAAGCTGAGGTTTGAACTTATATGTTACAAAGCCTTCAACATCATCTGTAAACTCGATCTTCTTTACGTTAAGCTCGTCAAGAACGATTTCTGCATACATCTCAGGAAGTGTACTTTCAGCCTTTACGAACATCTGGCCGATGGGCTGTCTGTTCTTGATGTTTGCTTCGTTTCTTGCGGCACGGCCAAGAACAACTATGTCAAGGACAAGGTCCATGTTCTTTTCAAGGTCTTTGTCGATCCATTCTTCCTTAGCTTCAGGGAAGTCGCAAAGGTGTACGCTTTCAGGAACTGAAGGGTCAACCTTTACTACGATGTTTCTGTAGATTTCCTCAGCAATATAAGGTGTGAAAGGAGCAGCTACCTTTGAAAGTGTTGAAAGAACTGTATAAAGAGTCATATAAGCGTTAATCTTATCCTGAGGCATTCCGCTTGCCCAGAAACGCTCACGGCTTCTTCTTACATACCAGTTGCTCATATCGTCAACAAAGCTCTGAAGTGCTCTTGCGGGCTCTGTAATCTTATATGTGAAGAGACATTCGTCAACATACTTAACAAGTGTCTGAAGTTTTGAAAGAATCCATTTATCCATAGGAGGAAGCTTATCATACTCAAGCTTATAATCCATAGGATTGAAGTTATCTATATTAGCGTAAAGCACATAGAATGCGTATGTGTTCCAGAATGTTCCCATGAACTTTCTCTGTGACTCGTCAACGGCCTCGTCATCGAAACGGCAGGGAAGCCAAGGTGCTGAATTTACATAGAAATACCAGCGGATAGCGTCTGCGCCCTGTTTGTTCATTACATCCCAAGGGTCAACTACATTTCCTTTATGCTTACTCATCTTGATACCGTATTTATCAAGAACGTGTCCCATTGACATACAGTGTGTATATGATGTTGTATCAAATACAAGTGTTGATACGGCAAGCATTGAGTAGAACCATCCTCTTGTCTGGTCTACAGCCTCTGTGATGAAGTCAGCAGGGAAACGTTTTTCAAAGATGTCTTTGTTCTCAAACGGATAATGCCACTGTGCGAAAGGTGCTGAACCTGAGTCGAACCAGCAGTCGATAACTTCGGGAACCCTTGTCATCTGCTTTCCGCATTTAGGACATTTGATGTGAACCGCATCGATATAAGGCTTATGAAGCTCAAGTTCTTCAGGGCAGTCATCTGACATACTTCTGAGTTCCTCTACGCTTCCGATTGTGTGGAAGTATCCGCATTCACATTCCCATACGGGAAGGGGTGTTCCCCAGTAACGCTCACGGCTTAAGCCCCAGTCGATTACGTTTTCGATGAATTTTCCGAAACGTCCGTGTTTGATATTGTCAGGATACCATACGATAGTATCGTTGTTTGCAACAAGTTTATCTCTAACCTTTGTCATTTCGATGAACCATGTGCTTCTAGCATAGTAAAGAAGCGGTGTGTCACATCTCCAGCAGAAAGGATAGCTGTGCTCAAAGGGAACTGCCGCAAAAAGAAGGCCGTTTTCCTTAAGATATTCGATAACGTCTTTATCACAGTCTTTTACGAATCTTCCTGCCCAAGGCTTAACCTCTGCAGTAAAGTTACCCTGTGTATCAACATACTGACGGAAAGGAAGTCCGTAAACTCTTCCTACTCTGTAGTCGTCTTCACCAAATGCAGGTGCTGTATGAACAACTCCGGTACCGTCTGTAAGTGTTACATAGTCATCTGTAACTACATAGAATCCTGTGGGGTCATCCTCAAGGAAGTCAAAGAGACATTTATATCTTGTTCCCTGAAGGTCAGCACCCTTGAATGTTTCGATTATCTCATAGTCCTCTTTGAGAACTGTCTCAACAAGAGCGTTTGCCATAATAAGCACATCGCCTTTATAGCTTACTCTGCAGTAGTCTTCATTGGCGTTTACAACGAGCGCAACGTTTGAAGGAAGTGTCCAGGGTGTTGTTGTCCATGCAAGGATATATTCCTTTTCTTTTCCTACTACGGGGAACTTAGCATATACTGAAAGTTCCTTAACATCCTTGTATCCCTGTGCTACTTCGTGGCTTGAAAGGGCTGTACCACATCTGGGGCAGTAGGGTACTACCTTATGTCCTTTGTAAAGAAGTCCCTTTTCCCAAATCTTCTTGAGCGCCCACCACTCTGATTCAATATATGTGTCATGATATGTTACATAAGGATCGTCCATATCAGCCCAGAATGCTACTCGGTCACTCATCTGTTCCCACTCTGTACTGTATTTCCATACGCTTTCCTTACATTTCTTGATGAAAGGCTCAACGCCGTATTCCTCAATCTGAGGCTTGCCGCTGATGCCAAGCTGTTTCTCTACTTCAAGCTCAACGGGAAGGCCGTGTGTATCCCAGCCGCCCTTACGAAGAACATCATAGCCCTTCATTACACGGTAGCGGAGAATAAGGTCCTTTATTGATCTTGTCTCAACGTGTCCGATATGGGGTTTTCCGTTGGCTGTAGGGGGTCCCTCAATCCATGTGAATCTGGGATGTCCCTCTCTTAATTTGATGCTTTTTCTGAAAATATCGTTCTGTTTCCAAAAATCAAGAACTTTCTGTTCTCTGTCCACGAAATTAAGGTCTGTGGACACTTTTTCGTATAACATCTTAATTCCTCCGTTCAAATTTTTTCTCTCACATAATACCGCTCCATACCAGGCCTGCCACAGCCTGTATGGCCTTTTGCCTGCTGATGTCTATGGGCTGTCCCTATCGGACTTCCCCCATCTGCTGGCTTTCTTACGCCCTGCGCACCTCCACTCCGTTTCACTGCGTGTCGGTGTGGGCTAGTGTGCTGATTTAGCACTCATCAGTTCCGCCCTGCGTACCTCCACTCCGCTAACACTGCGTGTCGGTATGGCTGACGCCTGCTCCTATCTGTGGGCTGTCCCTATCGGACTTCCCCCATCTGCTGGCTTTCTTACGCCCTGCGCACCTCCACTCCGTTTCACTGCGTGTCGGTGTGGGCTAGTGTGCTGATTTAGCACTCATCAGTTCCGCCCTGCGTACCTCCACTCCGCTAACACTGCGTGTCGGTATGGCTGACGCCTGCTCCTATCTGTGGGCTGTCCCTATCGGACTTCCCCCATCTGCTGGCTTTCTTACGCCCTGCGCACCTCCACTCCGTTTCACTGCGTGTCGGTGTGGGCTGACGCCCTATACAAAAAATTTTCCGCGTAATCTTTCGTACCAGTACGGCGATTACGCAAAAAATCTTTATGCGCACGGCTTTCAGGGTAAACAAAAAAGGCTCACATCCCTTACAGGACGAATGAGCCTTACTCTCCGCGGTACCACCTGACTTGACGCCTTTAAGACGTCCACCTCGAACCGTATAACAATAATTATACATGCCCCTATAACGTAGGGAAACGTTCCGGGTTACTCATTTCTTTTCGCCGGACCGCTCCGCGGTGATGTTCAATATATATCCGGCAAACGGCTCCCATCAACCCGTTCTCGCTGAACCCGAAAAACATATCTACTGTCCGCATCTAAGCGTTTATCTGTTAAATTAGGAATATTATTATTCCGACAATTAGGTATTATACATTAACGTTTATTTTTTGTAAAGGGGGAATGTGGCCTTTACGGCATATTTATTTTTATTTTAACCAAGCATTTTTTCACATATCAGCAATATTTATCACATTCTTTTTCTTTCTTTTTGCTATATCCATAAATTTTGCTGCTCCACCTATATTTTTGTTAACATAACCTATTACATAATCTGCTTTAGATATCATCCATAAATTCCGTTTATATATGGCATACTTACGATGAACACATTCAAGTCCATCGGGATAAATAGTATTTGAATAGTCAAATGTTATTGTCTTTCCAGGCATATATGCTAAAACAATAAAATATACTATATGTGTATACTTCTGTTTAATACTTTCTAAAGTTTTTCTAACCATAAAATCAAAATTACCATTATTTCCAACATAAAATTTATCAACGTTTTTATTCTCAATTAAATATATTATTTTTTCTTTTAGTATAAGTTCAGCAATTCTTGGTGTATCTCTATGTCCAAAAAAAGTGCAGACCATATAATCACCCTCTCATTTACGATATATCGCAATTATAACACAAATTTATGTTTTTTACGATATATCCCTCTCGATTTATCGTAAATTTGAATACCATTTGATTAATACTATGAAAAGAGGTGGTCATAGGGTGAACATAAAAGAAGCCGTGGAAAAAAGAATACTTGAGCTCTGCCGTGAAAAAAACATAGCCATAAACACCCTGGCCAACATATCCGGTATGCCGCCTTCGACCATCTACAGTATGCTTAACGAAAAAAGCCAGAATCCCGGCATCGTATCCATAAAAAAGATATGCGACGGTCTGGATATAGGAATAAGAGAATTTTTTGACAGCGAACTGTTTGATAACCTGGAACAGGAAATTAAATAAATTATAAAAACCGTACGGAATGATTCCGTACGGTTTTATTTTTTATTAACTTTTGGTCTTTCTAAAAGATGCTTACGTTAAAGGTCTTCTCAGTTTTAAAAACGTAATATTTATTTCTCCCTCCAGAGCATTTGCCGAACCCGAATAGGACAGGGTAAACTGGGTCTGTGAAGGCGCTCTAATTATAAAATGCGCCGAACCGCAGGCACTTGACCCGCTCGCACTGGTGGCAAAGTATATGCCCGTTTCCAGATGAGTTGTTCCGTTATAGGAAGGAGTTACCTGCATATAGTTAGGCTCCCTGAAAACTCCCGATACCTTATAGGATACCAGATAATATCCCGGCTGAAGAGTTATGGTCTTTGAATCCGTAAGGAATATATTTCCCGTGGTATCGATAACTCCCGGCAGCACATCTATGAGGGTTCCTCTGGTCAGCAGATACTGTGTATTGATAAACGAAGCAAACGAATCGTCAGGCACCGTGCCTGACGGACCCGTGGGCCCTGTGGGGCCTTCGG
>CABPCX010000138.1 GCA_902406135.1 uncultured Eubacteriales bacterium | reverse complement strand
CATTTATAGTTCTTATTATCTCTCATGTATCATATACATATTTGGTGAGATAAATCATACTGTCGTTATTGCCGTAATTCTTCCACTGTGTTTCATATACATATCTGACATCATTCTCGATTTTTTCTGTTGTTCCAAGCCAGTCAGGGTATTCCCAGTATCTGTCGAAAACTGTCTTTTTAATCTCATCAGATACATCCGGATACTCAAAAGAAACATCTGAATAGTCGCCTATTGTAGCTGTTCTTCCAATGGAATCAAGGTATTTTTTTGCGTCCTTTCTTTCGTTTACAGTTAATGCTTTCCTGTCCGTATCTGAAACAGGTACTATTCTGTTATACATACTCTGAGGGAAAAGTTCTTTTACGGATGTCACATATTTTGAACCTTCCTCGGGCTCCTGATAGTTTAAAAGAGAATATGTATTGTCTTTTTCCTCTTCAAAACTCATAACAACGGGAATAGCTCCGCTTCCGCTTACCTTTATAAACATATCATTTATAAAGCTGTATTCGCCATACGTTGTAAGTGCATATACCTTTAAAGTAGAGTTTTCATTGGCCACATCAAGTATTATGTGTCCTTCTGTTTCACATTCTCCTTCAAGATAACTTCCGTCATTATAGCTGATTATGGCATCGCCAACAGCCTTATCAAGGCCTTCTGATACTCTTACATTTGATGCTGTGGCAGATAATGCAGGTGAAGCTGACCTTGTTTTAGGAGTAGTGCCGGACATCTGAAGCTGTGGTTCATCTGATTCCTGGCTGTTTTCCGTAACTTTTTGCATTTCATCCGAACTTTGGCTATTGGCAGCATCTCCGGCAGCGGCATTATTTATCTCTTCTTCATAATAAGCATCTCCGCTGTCTGCTGTTATCAAATTTTCATCAGCTGCTGTTTCAGGCTGTGCGCTTTGAGAACTGCAGGCACACAGAGAAACCGCAACAGCAGTCATTATTAACGTCGATAAAATCTTTTTCATAATTTTATCACCATCTTTCACTCCCATAAAAAACCTTTTATCTTATGCCTATATTATATATTTGTATTCCAATCTATGCAATTACGATTTTCTTAAGTATTGCATAAAAAGTGCAAAAAAACATAAGAAAAAGCATAAATGTGGCGGATAAACAGCATTTTTTGCTTTTAATAATAAGTTTTGTGGTGATTAAACGGCAAAAGACTGCATATCCTATGCAGTCTCTTAAAAGTTATGTCATATTTTTCAGTCTGATTAAGTCATCTTCAGTATCTATGTCGAAAAAAGGAAGTTCCGTATCAAAGGGTACTTCATACACATCGTCATAAAAAAGACTATATACTTTTTTGCCGCCGTTATCGCCTTTGAGAGAAAGCAGGTCGTCCTTATACTTTATAGGAAAAATTACAGGATTTTGTGTTTTTCCCTCATACACAGGAACAATTATCTGTTTTCTTTCTTCAAAAGCAGCCATAAGCCTCTTTACAGTCTTAACATCAAGACAGGGCTGGTCGGCAGTAAAAAACATAACGGCATCACAATTTCCGCTCAGTTTTACGCCGAGCCTTATGGACGATGATATTCCTTCCTCATTATCGGGGTTAAACACAACATCAATTCCACGGTATTTTTCACCTATCTCATCATAGGCAGTTACGGCTACTACCTTATAAAAGTCACATTTTAAAACCGTATCCAAAACATATTCATATATCTTTCTGCCGTTAAAGGGAATCAGCAGCTTATTTGAACCCATTCTTCTGCTGAGACCTGAACACATAATAACAGCCGTTATCTTCATCTTCTTATATATCTTCCTTTGCTTCCTACAAATTCACCGTCTTTTACAACAATGTTTCCGGAAAGTAAAACGGATACTATCTTTCCCTTTACTTCTCTGCCGTTATAAAGGCTTGTGCTGTCTTTAATTATGCCCTTTGCCTTGTCATCAAATATAACTATGTCCGCATCTGCTCCCGGCATAAGTGTACCTTTTTGAGGATACATATTATAGGCTTTTGCCACGTTTGAGGTAAACTTCTTTATAATTTTGTCGCCGAAAAGCGTATACATATTCAGGAAAGAATATTTTATGCCGCCTATGCCCATGGGGGTTTCGCTTGTGTATTTGTGGCGTTTCATATCTTCGGTAAAGGGGCAGTGGTCAGTGCCTATTGTAGATATGTAGTCTATGTTGTCACAAAGAAGCACCCTGTCCTCCTCGGGTCTGAGGGGCGGTGTCATAGTATATAAAAATCCGCTTCTTTTATTATAGCAGGAGCTGTTGAATATAAAGTAATGGGGGCAGCTTTCCATTATTATATTGCCTCTTTCAAGCTCTTTTCTATACTCCCTTGCTATTATATCGGCAGTTGTACCGGCGCTGACATGTACAATATAGAGATTTCCTCCTGTAACCCTTGCCATCTGAGCCAGCTTAAGGACCTCCGTTGTTTCGCAGAGGGTGTCTCTGCTCTTTTCGTGATTTTTTATGAGTATATTATCACTGTAGTCCACCAGACTGTCGTTTTCGGAATGAATCACAATACGCGCATTATGGGATTTGGACTGTTTTAAAAGCTCAAGTATATAATCGTCGTATGTTCTTCTGTCCGTATTTGAATAGGTGGTAAAAAGCTTGACTGATGTTATTCCGTACTTAAGACCCTCTCTTAATATTTCCTTGGCTCCGTCGGAAGGATTTGCCACACAGCTGTGAAATGCATAGTCCGATGCAGAGTCTTTGGCCAGCTCTGCCCTTTCTTCAAATGCTTCCTTAAACTGAGAAACTTTCTTTATGGGGTCTAAAAAGTCTATATATGTTGTCACTCCGCCCAAAAGGCCGTTGATGGAACCCTTTTCAAAATCGTCGGTTGATGTATTGGACCCTACCGTCAAAGAAAAATGTACATGCGGGTCGATAAATCCCGGCAGAATTTTAGCTCCTTCAGCATCTATTGTTTTGCAGCACTGGTGTCTGTCAGATGTCAGCGCAGCTATTTTGTTGCCTTCAATATATATATTGGCATTTATAAATCCGTTTTCGGTATATACTCTTCCGTTTATTATTCCAATATCATACATGCTTTTCACCTGCCTTAAATGTCAATTATTTAAAAAATTTTCTGGCCTGAAACATATTTGGATACTATATTGCTGTTGTCTCCCAGATATATTATTCTTTCAAGTCTTTCTTTCAGGTCAAAGTCAACCGTTGTCTTTATATTTTCATCATCAAGCACAAGGGCGTCAAATTCATAGCCTTTTTTGAATGAGCCGGCTTTTCCAAAGAATTTTCCGCCGCCTTCCGTTGCCATAAAGAAAACATTTTCAAGATTAAGAGGAGCATATTTATTGCTAATATATCTCCAGTATATCTTTGAATTCTGGACAGCAAGGGTCATTGCTCTGGGTATTGAAAGGGTCGTACCGCCTGCCACGTCTGAGCCAAGGCCCACATTAATACCTTCCTCAAGAAGTCTTGCTATGGGTGCTATGCCTGATGCCAGGTTCATATTTGATTCCGGACAATGGGCTACGAAGGTTCCTGTTTTCTTCAAAAGCTCGATTTCTCTCTCGGGAAGATGTACACAGTGAGCCATTATTGATGTGCCCGAAAGCATTCCGTACTTGTCATATACATCCGCATAGGTCTCGCAGTCGGGGCAAAGACTTTTCACAAGTTTTATTTCCTCGGGATTTTCCGAAAGATGTGACTGTACTGGCACATCGTTTTTCTCAATTATATCCTTAAGGCCTGCCATAAGTTCATCTGTACAAGAAGGCACAAATCTGGGTGTTATTATGGGACGGACATTTTTGAATTTTTTTAAATCCTCTATAAATTTTTCAGTCTCTGCTATGGATTCCTCCCAGGACTTTTCACATAAATAGTCCGGGCAGTTTCTATCCATATTTACCTTGCCCACCATGGCCTTAAGGCCGCTTTCTTCAATTTTTTCGGCTAATACCACGTCTGCTTCCCTATGGAGAGTTCCGAATATGCAGGCCCTTGTTGTAAAGCCTTCTTTAAGGTCCCTCGCAAATATGCTGTAGGCTCTCTTTGCGTATTCGGTATCGGAATATTTGCTTTCTTCGGGAAATGCGTGCCTATTGAGCCATTCCAAAAGCTCACAGTCCATTCCGACACTTCTGAAACCATACTGCGGCGCATGAACATGGAGGTCAGTAAATCCGGGGACGATTATTTTATTTCCGCACTCTATTACTTCCAAATCCTTAAATTCATCGGGAATAGTTTCATATACTCCCTCTGATATGCCGTTTTTGCATACAGCATAGGCATTTTCTTTTATAATGAGTTTATCCTTGTTTTCAGAATAAATTATGTTTCCGTGTAATATAAAATCCAATTTGTTTCAGCTCCTATAAGTTTATTGGCAAAAGAATTATAAAACGAAAATATCATTTAATCAACAAACAAATTACGCCTTTAATTCCGCTCCAATAAATAAAATCATTTTCCGATTACAGCCCTTGATATTACCATCTTCTGAACTTCGCTGGTGCCCTCATAAAGCGGTGTTATTCTGGCGTCACGGTACATTCTTTCAATGGGATAATCCTTCATATATCCATAGCCGCCATGTATCTGTACAGCTCTGTCAGTGACATAAACGGCATTTTCTGATGCGTAATATTTAGCCATAGCCGCTTCTTTAGTAACATTTTCTCCTCTGGAGCGCATATCGGCAGCCTGAAGTATAAGAAGTTTTGCGGCTTCCGTACGGGTAGCCATATCCGCAAGATACCACTGTATTCCCTGAAGGGCTGAAACGGGTTTTCCAAACTGGTTTCTCTGTTTTGAGTATTCCACAGATGCTTCTATGGCAGCCTCAGCTATTCCGAGGGCCTGGGCGGCAATTCCTATTCTTCCGCCGTCAAGGGCTGACATAGCGATTTTAAATCCTTCTCCTTCTTTTCCTACAAGGTTTGTCTTAGGAACAACACAGTCTTCAAATATAAGCTCTGAAACGGCAGCTCCCCTTATTCCCATCTTGTCTTCTACTTTTCCTATGGAGAATCCGGGTGTTCCTCTATCAACTATTATGGCGCTCATACCTTTCATTCCTGCTGAGGGGTCAGTAAGCGCTATAAGTATAACAAAATCGCCCTCATCGGGTCCCATATTGCTAATAAAGCATTTTGAACCGTTTATAATGTAGTTGTCTCCGTCGGATATGGCTTTGGTTCTTACTGCGCCCGCATCTGAGCCGGCTCCTGCTTCTGTCAGCGCAAAGGCACCAAGCTTTCCTTCGTTGACCATAGGAAGATATTTCTGCTTCTGTTCCTCTGTGCCCTTTCTTATTATTATATCGTTTACGAGGGACTGGACCGCAAGTATTTCTGCTGTGGAAGCGCAGTATTTTGCGATTTCTCTGACAACAAGAACTTTATATACATCATCAAGTCCGCTTCCGCCGTATTCTTCCGGAATGTTTATTCCCATATAGCCAAGTTCAGCCATTTTTTTGATTATTTCAGCGGGAAATTTTGACTCGGAATCTATTTCTGCCGCAAGTGATGCTATCT
>CABPCX010000137.1 GCA_902406135.1 uncultured Eubacteriales bacterium | reverse complement strand
TGGCAGAGGCACTCTTGAGATATATGAAGAAAAACGGTGTTAAACTCCATTTGGAAAAGGCCGTTAAAGATATATTGACAGAGGGAGAAAACATAAAAGGCGTAGTGCTTGACGACGGAAAAAAGATTGAAGCTGACGCGGTAATTGTGACAACGGGAGGCCTCAGCTATCCGGGTACTGGCTCCACAGGAGACGGATACAGGTTTGCTAAGAGTGTTGGACATAAAGTAACATCTCTCCTTCCGTCACTGGTGCCGCTTAAGTCGGACGAGCCCTTCTGCAGTGAACTTATGGGGCTCAGCCTTAAAAACACTGCCATTGTAATAAAAAACCAGAAGGGAAAGACAGTGTATAAGGACTTTGGAGAAATGCTGTTTACGCATTTTGGAGTATCAGGACCCATGATACTTTCCGCCAGCAGACATCTTTTGAACAGGTTTGAAGAAAATATGACCCTTTATATAGATATGAAGCCTGCCCTGGATATGAAGGCCCTTGATACAAGAATACTGAGGGATTTTGAAAAATATATAAACAAAGACCTTAAAAATTCTTTGAATGACCTTCTTCCTCAAAAGATGATACCGGTTATAATTTCTCTCAGCGGAATAGACGAAAACAAGAAGATACATGATATAACCAAGGAAGAAAGAAGAAAACTCTGTGAACTTATAAAGGGACTGCCTGTGCATTTGACAGGTACGGCAGGATTTAACGAAGCCGTTGTGACAAGCGGCGGAGTTGATACCGATGAGATAGACCCTTCAAGTATGGAGAGCAAAAAAATACACGGATTGTATTTTGCGGGTGAAGTTTTGGATGTTGATGCATATACGGGAGGATTTAATCTTCAGATAGCATTTTCAACGGGATTTGCAGCCGCGGAAGGACTGGAGGAGAGAGTATGACTGTTTCAATAAGAGGTGCAATAACGGTTGAGGCTGACGACAAGGAACTCATATACGAAGCAACAGCCGAGATGATGGAAGAAATACTTAAGGCAAATGCGATAAAGACAGATGATATCGTATCAATAGTTTTTACCGCCACCGACGACCTGACAAAGGCATATCCTGCCGTTGCCGTAAGGAATATGGGTATTACGGGCGCAGCACTTATGTGTGTTCAGGAAATGAAAGTTGAAGGCAGTCTCAGAAAGTGCATAAGGGTAATGGTAACCGTTGAAGGAGACTATGACAGAAAAAATCTTAAACATGCATATATGAGAGGCGCACAGGTTTTAAGACCTGATTTAAAAAGATAAAACGGGGTGCAGATATATGAAAATCTATTCTATAGCCATTGACGGTCCTGCGGGAAGCGGAAAAAGTACGATTGCTAAAGTGTTATCCGAAAAGCTTGGCATAATTTATGTTGATACAGGGGCCATGTACCGTACTGTGGCATATTACTGTATGGAAAAGGGCATAAGCACAACAGACGGCAGTGCCGTTGAAAAGGCTCTTGATAATATCGATATGGAGATAAAGATGGCTGACGGAGTACAGCATATGATACTTAACGGAAAAGATGTTACCGATTTTATCAGAAGTGCCGAAGTAGGCCAGGGAGCATCTGATGTGGGAGTATTTATTCCCGTAAGGGACAAGCTCGTTGAGATGCAGCAGGAAATGGCTTCAAAGATTTCTGTTGTAATGGACGGCAGAGACATTGGTACCGTAGTTCTTCCCAAGGCAGAAGTAAAGATATATCTCAATGCTGATGTTGAAGAAAGAGCTAAGCGCAGACTTAAAGAATTTGTTGAAAAGGGTAAAACAGATACCCTTGAAAATGTTGTGGAGCAGATAAAACAGAGGGACCACAATGATATGACAAGGGAATACAATCCGCTCAGAAAAGCCGATGATGCCGTTGAGATAGATACAACGGGAATGACGGTAGAGCAGGTGGCTGCGGAAGTATTAAAAATAGTATATGAAAAAACAGGTGAAAAATAATGGAGATAATAACGGCAAAATCTGCGGGATTCTGTTTCGGAGTAAACAGAGCCATCGAGGCCTGCTATAAGGAAATAGAAAAGGGCGGAGAAATAGTAACATACGGTCCGC
Source organism: uncultured Eubacteriales bacterium (assembly GCA_902406135.1). Classification (GTDB taxonomy): domain Bacteria; phylum Bacillota; class Clostridia; order Lachnospirales; family Anaerotignaceae; genus Metalachnospira. The sequence goes on along the minus strand of CABPCX010000137.1, from coordinate 3,501 downwards.
TCATTCATAATAAGAACGTAAATGCCGATTTGGCGTCCAAGGGAGTAGTTTCTGTTGACAGTCTTGAGGGCTGCGAGGGAAAAACAGTCATAATCCGTTCCCATGGTGTGGGAAAGACTGTTTATGACGAGCTTGAAAGCCGCGGCATAAACTATGTGGATGGCACATGCCCCTTTGTGAAAAAGATACACTCCATAGCCCATGAAAATTATGAAAAGGGTATTGGCGTAATAATCATAGGAGACGCAAAACATCCCGAGGTTATAGGCATAAACGGCTGGTGTGAAAATACGGCCATAATAGTTGATAATGTGGAAGATGCGGAGAAAATTGTGCTTGATGCGGATAAAGACTATGCGGTTGTCGTTCAGACCACATTTAGAGAAAGCAAGTATAATGATATACTCAAGGTGCTTAATGAAAAAAGCAGTAAAATATCTGCCAATAATACCATTTGTTCGGCTACGGAAGAGAGACAGAAGGAAGCTGTCAAAATATCCAAAAATGTTGACAAAATGTTGGTAATTGGTGATAAAGGAAGCTCAAATACACAAAAACTCTATGAAATTTGTGAAAAAAATTGCCAAAACACTTATTATATTGAAACAATTAAAGATTTGGTGTTGAATAATTATAAATTTAATGATAGAATTGGTATAACTGCAGGAGCGTCTACACCCCCTGCAATAATAAAGGAGGTTATTACTACTATGAGCGAAATGGACGAAGTTAAAAATACTATGGAAGGTGAAGAGCTTACATTTGAGCAGATGCTTAACGAATCTTTTGTAACTTTACATACAGGTGATATTGTTAAGGGTACAGTTATTTCTACAGCAGGCGAAGAAGTTTCCGTAAATCTCGGATATAAGTCAGACGGAATCATCTCAAGAGATGAATTCAGCAATGACAAGAGCGTTTTTCCCAGCAAGACTGTTCAGCCCGGCGACGAGATTGAAGTTTTTGTTGTAAGAGTTAACGATGGAGAAGGAAACGTACAGCTTTCAAGAAAGAAAGTAGAATCACAGAAGGGCCTTGAAGAAATCGAAAAGGCTTATGAAGAAAAAACACCTGTAACAGGAAAGATCATCAAGAGCGTTAAAGGCGGACTTATTGCTGATGTAAACGAAATCCATGTATTTATTCCTTCATCACAGGTTTCGGGAAGATTTGTAGAGGACCTCAGCGCTTATGTTGGAACAGAACTTACATTCAACATCATTGAGCTTGACAAGTCAAAACATCGTTATATCGGAGGAAGAAAAGCCCTTCTTGCTAAGGAAGCTGAAGAAAAGAAAGCAGCAGTATTCGCTTCTATCGAAGCAGGAAAGAAAGTTACAGGTACAGTATCAAGAATTACAGACTTTGGTGCATTTGTTGACCTCGGCGGAGTTGACGGACTTATCCATATCTCAGAGATGAGCTGGGGAAGAATCTCAAATCCTAAGGAAGTTCTTTCAGAAGGTGACACTGTAGAAGTTGTTGTTCTTGACGTTGATAAAGAAAAGAGCAAAATTTCTCTTTCACTTAAGGACGTAACACCTAACCCTTGGACTCTTGCAGCTGATAAATATGTTGTAGGTTCAATCGTTGAGGGTAAAGTTGTACGTATGGTTCCCTTTGGAACTTGAGCCCGGCGTTGACGGACTTGTTCACATTTCTCAGATTGCTAACAAACGTGTTGAAAAACCCGAAGATGAGCTTAAGATCGGAGAAATCATCAAGGTTAAAGTTATCGATGTAAACGCTGAACAGAAGAAGATCAGCCTTTCAAAGAAAGAAGCTGACGCTCCTGTTGCTGAGGAAGCTCCCGCAGAGGAAACAACTGAAGAATAATCATTGATATCAATAAAAACGGAGAAGGCTAAGATCCTTCCCCGTTTTTTTGTATTTTGCAAAAATCAGTGCATTACGTTTTATAAATTCTTTTTTCGCCTTTCTTAAAATAAATTTAACCCTATGGAAATGGCCTGATTTTTAATGTATAATGCCAATATAAATAACTGGAAGCAGACCAATAATATGTTAGGAGGAATATTATGCTTATAACTACAATTGAAAATATCGGAAGAAATTATGAAGTAATAGGTATCGCAAAGGGAACTACCGTAAATTCAAAGAATATCGGAAAGGATATCGGTGCCAGCTTTAAAACCATAATCGGCGGAGAAATAAGGGGCTATACCGATATGATAGAAGAAGCTCAGGAAGAAGCCATTGTAAGAATGACAAATGACGCAGCAGGAAAGGGTGCTGATGCTGTTATCGGATTTAGACTCAGCACAAGCTCAGTTATGCAGGGAGCTTCAGAAATAACAGCTTACGGAACAGCTGTAAGATTTATCTGATACTTGGAGGAACCAATGAAAGAAAAGGGGATTAAGATAACACTGCTGGCTTTAGCAGCAGTTCTTATAACAGCAGGAATTCTTAATGGAGGCTTTTCCGACACCTATAATAAGGGAATAAGAGTATGTCTGGAGTGTGTCGGAATTGGCTAATATGAAATTCAGAAGAAAATATATACAGCTCATAAGCGCCCTTGTTTATAATGCCAATATAAAAGGTTTTTCCGACGGAGTTCTGCATTACGGAAAGTCAAAGGGTGTATGTGTGCCGGGGCTTAACTGTTATTCATGTCCGGGAGCCATAGGGTCCTGCCCCTTGGGAAGCTTTCAGAATGCCATTTCAGCTTCAGGAAGAAAACTGCCCTTTTATATGATAGGTACTCTGCTGCTGTTTGGTGTGATTTTTGGAAGACTTATATGCGGATTTTTATGTCCCTTTGGGCTTATACAGGAGCTTCTTTATAAAATACCGACACCAAAGTTAAGAAAGAACGGAGTAACACAAAAACTGTCATATCTAAAATATATAATACTAATTGTATTTGTCATAATTCTGCCGCTTATGTTTGCCTATCCGGGATTCTGCAAATTTATATGTCCGGCAGGAACATTGGAAGCGGGTATACCGCTGTCGGTTTATGATGAGCAGATAGCGGCTATGAGAGGTGCGCTTTTTAACTGGAAGACAGCGGTTTTAGCTGTGACGCTAATCGGAGTTATATTTGTCTATAGAGGATTCTGCAGGTTTATATGTCCTCTTGGAGCCATTTATTCATTCTTTAATAAAATTTCAATCCTTGGGGTAACAATGGATGAAAACAAATGTAACGGATGCGGAAGATGCATCAGGGAATGTAAGATGGACATAAAAAAAGTCGGTGATAAGGAATGTATATCCTGCGGAGAATGTATAGATTTATGTTCTGAGAAAGCAATCAGATGGAAAACTAAAAAAGAGGGGAATTTATGAAAAAGAGAATAATATCGATTTTAATAATGAGCCTTGCTCTTACGGCGTGCTCTTCAAAACCGGCTGGGAAGGAAATCGAAGTAAAGGACCCCAGCGAATATAAAGCAGAGGAAAAAGAAGAGCCTGTGTATGCTGCTAAAGGAGAAGTAGCTCCTGACATCACCATCCAAAAATTAGATGATA
>CABPCX010000136.1 GCA_902406135.1 uncultured Eubacteriales bacterium | reverse complement strand
AGCGGGAGACATGGAACAGGTGGGCATAACCAAAACTTCGTGGGAGTTGCATATACCTGTCTGATGTACCTTGGCACCCTTGACTACAACACCGTCGGGTCTTCTTTCAACCACGTGGAGATAAAGGTCGGGGTCAGCCTGGGCAGAGGGAGAAAGACCGCGGTTTCCCTTGGGGTCTGTCATGGCTCCGTCAACGGTAAGGTCATTCTGCTGAACGTATGTAAGGAACTTTTTAAAGTTTTCAAAATATGAAGTGCCGTATTTTTCATCTACCTCATAAGTTGTGGAGTAAACGGCATTGAAGGCATCAAGACCTACGCATCTCTGGAAACAGGAAGCTGTTTTGCTTCCGCAGAGTCTCTGCATTTTTACTTTTTTAATAAGGTCATCGGTGCTCTGGTGTATATGGGTAAAACGGTTTATTTTTTCTCCGGTCAGGTGGGATACGGCGGTCATAACGTCCTCATACTGGGGGTCTGCCGCCAGGTCATAGGTAGCCTTTACGGAATTGAGAGAAGGCCTTAATATGGGACTGCTCTCGGAATTTTCTATTTTTTCTCCGAACATATAAATATTGAGTTTAAGTTTTCTCATACTTTCAAGATACTGTTCGCCTGTCATTAAAGCCATTTTCATCATCCTTTCAATGTCTGACCAAATTATTTTTTTGCTCTAAATAAATTTTATCTACTCTTAAAATATACAATAACAAATTGGAATTGAAAAGAAAAATATATTTATATGTCAATAAAAATGTGATATTATTATAAAACAGAGACAATTTATGGCGCCGTGATAGGTGCCAAAAATAAAAAAGTAGACAAATTTCATTTAAAATACAGGGAGGAATAAAAATGGCAAGAAATGTAATACTTGACGTTGATACCGGTTCAGATGATGCCTGCGCCATAATGCTGGCTGCGCTTTCACCGGAGATAAATCTTCTTGGCGTATGCGCCGTAAACGGAAACCGTCCGCTGGAGGATACGCTTACAAACACCCTTAAAATTGTGGAGCTTTTGGGAATGCAGGACAAGATACCCGTTGTAAAGGGAGCTGCTGCGCCCCTTGTGCATGAGCTTCTTCCCGGAAGAACAAAAAATCCCAAAACACCTGAAATACAGTATGACGAAAACGGCGTGGAAGTATGCTACCATCCTAAAAAGTTCAATCTTCCCGAGCCTGTGACAAAACCCGTACCCGAAAACTTTGTTACATGGTACATAAACACAATCAAAAACAGTCCCGAAAAGGTAACAATAGTTCCCGTGGGACCCCTTACAAACATTGCTATACTTCTCAGAGCGGAACCTTCAATAGTTGATAACATTGAAGAAATCGTTATCATGGGCGGAGGCCATATCGAAAGAAACTCAACCGCTGCCGCTGAGTTCAATATATGGAAAGACCCCGAAGCTGCGGAAATAGTTATGAACTGCGGAGCAAAGATAACACTTGTTCCCCTGGACGCTACCCATGCGGCATCCACAAGACTGAGCGAAGTACAGCAGTATAAAGACCTTCATACACCCGTAGGAGATATGATAGCGGAACTCATAGAGATACGTACAAGGGCATATAACATACTTCAGCCTCTTCATGAGCCTGACCTCTGCCCCATACATGACGCTTTATGCATAGCATATCTTATTAACCCCGACGTGCTTAAAAACGTAATCTTTACAAGGGTTGACGTGGATATAAGCGGAGGTTTTGCCGACGGAATGACAATTGTGGATACACGCCATTTCCATAACCTTCCCGACAACTGCCATGTAGCCCTCAGCGCTGACAGAGACCTCTTTAATAAGATACTGTTTGAGAGAATCGCATCATTCAAATAAGACTGATTTCCCCGGAACGGATGTTTCGGGGATTTTTTGATGTTACAGGGCATAAAAAAGGGCCGAAGGCCCAAAGATATAAGCGGAAAATCAAGCGTTTTATGTACGGCAGTAAAAACATTAGTTTATTTTAAAAGTTTTGTTGTATACAAGCCCTTTGGGTGTTATATTAGTATACGATGAAAAGACTTTATAAAGTAACTCATAAATTGATAAGGAGAATTTGAATGAGCGAAAAGAACAAACAGATAACAGTTATAGGCCATAAAAATCCGGATACGGATTCCATATGTTCAGCCATTGCCTATGCGTCTCTTAAGTCAGCCCTTGACCCCGAGACAGACTACCGTGCGGGACGCAGCGGCCAGATAAACGGAGAGACCCAGTATGTTTTAGACTATTTCGGAGTAAAATCACCGGAATATGTGTCTGACGTAAAGACAAGGATAAGCGATATAGAAATAAGGAAGGCGCCCGGCATAGGACGAAACACATCACTTAAAAAGGCATGGGAGCAGATGAAGGGCTCCAGTGCGGTGACACTGCCCGTAACGGACGACGGAAAACTTGAAGGCATAATAACCATCAAAGACATAGTAAACGCCTATATGGAAATATATGACCAGGGTATACTTGCCCAAGCCCAGACACCCTATTCCAATCTTATAGAGACACTGGACGGAGAGCTTATTATCGGAGACCCCGAAGATACCATTGCCAGCGGAAGAATACTGGTTGGTGCGGGTAATCCCGAAATCATGGAAGAATATATCGAGCCCGACGACATAGTAATTGTCAGCAACAGAAGCGACGCCCAGATATGTGCCATTGAGATGGGAGCAAAATGTATAATAGTAACCAACGGAACAACAATACCCAAGACAACAAAGGCACTGGCTCAGGCAAAGGGATGCAGCATAATATCCACAAAACACGACTCATACTCCGTAGCCAGACTTATAAACCAGAGTGCGCCCGTAGGCCACTTTATGAAAAAGGATGATGTTGTCACATTCCGTGAGGACACATATATTGATGACGTAAAGAAGGTAATGGCAGAAAAGAGATACCGTGACTTCCCTGTCCTTGATGTGGAAGGAAAGTACTGCGGAATGATATCACGCCGTTATCTTATGGATATACAGGGCAGACAGCTCATACTTGTGGACCATAACGAAAAGACCCAGGCCGTTGACGGCATTGACGAAGCGTCCATACTTGAGATAATAGACCACCACAGACTTGCCAGCATCGAGACCATGTCACCCATATTTTTCAGAAACCAGCCCGTTGGCTGTACAGCTACAATAATAGAGCAGATGTACCGTGAAGCAGGCATAACTCCCGGAAAAGAGGTAAGCGGACTTTTATGTGCGGCTATCCTTTCGGATACACTCCTTTTCCGCTCACCCACATGTACTCCTGCCGATGTGGCAGCCGGAGAAAGACTTGCGGCCATTGCGGGCATAGATATGGAGAAATTCGCTTCCGATATGTTCCACGCGGGAAGCAGCCTTACAGGAAAAACAGCCGAGGAAATCTTCTATCAGGATTATAAGACATTCTCCGTAAACGGCATAAAGTTTGGCGTAGGCCAGATATCATCAATTGATAAGACGGGCCTTGAAGACGTTAAAAAGCTTCTTGAGCCCTATATGCAGGGATTCAGCCAGAGCCACGGAATAGATATGGCATGTATGCTTCTTACAAACATAATTGAGGAAGGCTCAGAGCTTATGTTTGAGGGAGAAATCGCCAAAGACGTACTCAAAAAGGCATTCAGAACGGAAGTTCAGGACGGAGAGACCATAAACCTCCCCGGAGTGGTATCAAGAAAGAAACAGTTTATACCCGCCATAATGGCTTCCCTTCAGGGATAAAATTTTTCCCGGAAGTATATCTTCCGGGATATTTTTTTGAAAAACATATTGATATTTTTCGATATGTGAATATAATATAACTATGAAATTGATTTTTAGGAGGTGGGATTATGGAATCCTATAAAGACAGGGCAAAAATTTTCAAAGCATTCTGCGACGAAAACAGGCTTCAGATACTGGATATGCTCAAAAGCGGAGAAAAATGCGCCTGTAAGCTTGTAGACGAGCTGAATATATCCCAGTCGACCCTTTCCCACCATATGAAAATATTGTGTGATGCAGGGATAGTTAAAGGAAGAAAGGACGGAAAATGGGTTCATTATTCCTTGGACGAAGGCGGAGCAAAAAGGGCAGAGAAAATGCTGAAAAGTATGCTCACCGTTGATGCGGTTAACGAAACAAACGAAGTATGTAAGTGCAGATGATAAGCCGTCCGAAAGACGGCATTCATTTTGGACAATACATCGATATTTTTAAATATATCAAAATATAGAGGTGGTTTTATGGAAGGTTTGATTTCTATCTGGCAGTTCATACAGGACCAGGTCCTTGGTATGAAATGGCTCAATTCGCTCATTGGCAGGGGGCTTTCTGCCGCCGGACTGGATACGGCTTCAAGGCTTGGAGGAAGTCTTCAGTTTTTTGTTTACGATGTGGTAAAGATAACAATACTGCTCTGTACCCTTATTTTTATCATATCCTATATACAGAGTTTCTTCCCGCCGGAAAGAAGCAGAAAGATACTGGGAAGATTTAAGGGCCTGCCAGCCAGATGCATATCGGCTCTGCTGGGCACTGTAACACCCTTCTGCTCCTGCTCATCAATACCGCTTTTTATGGGATTTACCAGTGCCGGACTGCCCTTGGGAGTTACATTTTCTTTTCTAATATCCTCTCCCATGGTGGATTTGGGAAGCCTTGTGCTTCTTATGAGCATATTCGGCGCAAAGGTTGCGGTGGTATATGTGGCCATAGGCCTTGTGGTGGCGGTAGTCGGCGGCACCGTAATAGAAAAAATGAAAATGGAAAATCAGGTGGAAGACTTTATCCGTATGGCATCGTCTTCCGTGGATATGGCATCGCCTGAGCTTACGGTATATGACAGGCTTGTATATGCAAAGGAGCAGGTGGCGGCCACCTTTAAAAAGGTGTTTGTTTATATACTCATTGGCGTAGGCATAGGAGCAGTCATTCATAACTGGATACCCGAGGAATGGATAGTAACGATACTGGGCAATAACAATCCTCTGGGTGTTGTGCTGGCTGTTTTGGTGGGAGTGCCCATGTATGCGGATATTTTCGGCACCATACCCATAGCGGAGGCTCTGCTTATGAAGGGTGCCCAGCTGGGAGCGGTGCTCAGTTTTATGATGGCGGTAACAACATTAAGCCTTCCGTCGCTCATTATGCTTAAAAAGGCCGTAAAGCCAAAACTTCTGGGGCTTTTTACGGGTATATGCGTTATAGGAATAATTATTGTGGGATATATTTTCAATGCCCTGCAGTATGTGCTTATATAAAAAATATGGAGGAATTAATATGGGTTTATTTGGTTTTGGAAAAAAGAAAGAAGAAAAGACAGAAAGTAAATGCAGCTGCGGAAGCTGCCAGACACCTGTAACAAAGGGTGCAGAAATCGAGGGAGACATAAAACGTATAAGGGTTCTGGGAAGCGGATGCAAAAACTGCCACACTCTCCTTGAAAACACAAAGGAAGCCGTTAAAAATATGGGTATGGATACGGAAGTGGAGTATGTAACGGATATGGCGGAGATAGCCCGTCTTGGAGTTATGAGCACACCGGCCCTTATGGTAAATGACAGCATAGTTTCAGCGGGCAGAGTGCTTAAGGCCTCCGCTGTGGAAAAACTTTTAGAAAAATAATTTTTTTAG
>CABPCX010000135.1 GCA_902406135.1 uncultured Eubacteriales bacterium | reverse complement strand
TATTTTTCTTTGCCAGCTCTATGTATTCGTTCATTTTTACTTCAAGGGTGGCAAATGCATCATCTGTCAATCCACTGTCATCAATTTTTCCAACGACCGCAGTGTTTTCAGAAATATTTTTTCCCTGACCATCTGCCTGGGCATATACAGCCGTCGGCATCATCGAAATAATACAAAGTGTTGATAAACCCCTCTTTAAAATATTTTTCATAACTGCCTCCACAAAAAATTTTTATATTTTATACCATCCGCAAATGTTACTGTAAACGATTCCCCTTATTTAAACACAAATCTCATATACATTTGAAATAAGATAAGAGTCATAATTTAATATTGAAGTATCCACCTGTACAGCAGGTTTTCCTTCATAATAAATTACCGTATATTTCTGCTCGATAACAGCAGGCTCACTGTAATGGCTCCACTGTCTTTGAAGTGCTTCCTTTATAATGCTTGCATCAATTTCATTCCCTGTATATTCCTTGCAGTACTCTTTATATCCTGCTTTAGCCCCTTGGATATACCTGAGTCTGTCTGTAGGTTCACTTAAAATTATTTTGTTATCATCATATTCTCTGATAAGACCCAGACTTTCCGTTAAGTATTTTAAAGAAATATAGCTGTATCCATCGACATTAAAAATTGCTGTATCTATTTTTTTGTATTTTTCAGCTTCACTGTTATACTCGTTAGACACATTTTCAAGGGATACTCCGTTATAATAAACTTTGTTATCCGCAAACTTTGCATTATTATTGGCTATATCAGTTTTAAAAGAAACAGTCTTTTCCATATTATCACTGTCAATTATGTTGATATTTCCATTAGCACTGTCATAACTTATATCTTTTCCTATCAAATTAACGACACTTCTAATGGGAACATACTTAACGCCTTTATAAGTGAATGTATCACTTTCAATAACTCTGCCGTCATATATTATCTGGCTTTCTTCAGGCTCGATTATGACGCCGTACTCCGCAGTTTCCTGATTTTTCGGGCCGTCAGCTGCAGGTTTCATACTTACACCTGCGTAGGCATTTACGGAAAAAGCCAATGAACACATAATTATAAATACCTTTTTCATTTCTGCACTTCCTTTTATTTATTACGTTCGCTTAAACTCCTAAACATTTTAAAATTTTTACAAAAACAAAATATATTACAAACATACCAAGTACATTTGCAGTATATCCCTTATTTCCATTTATGTCAATATTTATCTAATTACCTTTATGCGGACAAGCAGCATATTCACCGGTACTATATGAATCATTGAATCCATCATATAAATAGACTTTGTCACAGATAATACATCTGTCTGCATAAAAATTTTTTACTCTGCATGACCCATCCCAGTAATCTATATGTTCGCTGAAAAGTTCCCTTACATAAACATGTTCGTGGTCTGCCTGGTCATTTTCATATATTCTTTCAAAATTATCCAGTGGTTTAGCATCTTCCAGTTCTTCATCATCAGTGAAATTATCTCTTATTGTAATGTCATTTCCATTCATAATATCTTTGTTTTTACCAAAAATTCCGCAAACCTCATAGTCTGCTTCCTTAGCCATATATCCTGCACCCCAAAAGATTGACAATGCCATAAAAGATATAAACACTTTAGCGGCCATACTTCCTTTTCCTTTATTTTCAACGATAGCTTCAAACCTTTTTCGCAAATTAATAGATTTTTTAGATGTTAAAAAAGATGCAGGAATACTTTTTCCATAGGGTCTTATGGAAAAAATTTTAAGCAGAAGTTCTATATATTCACTCCTTATTTTGCTTGTAAAACTATCATTCAGACATTCATCACAGCTTATTTCTGTCCATAATTCAAACCTGTGCTTTATCATATAAAAAATCGGATTGAACCAGTTGAGAGCATTTAATACCTCTATAAACACTTTGAAAAATACATCATTTCTTTTTGCATGGGTAATTTCATGCATAAGAATAAGCTGTATTTCCTCATCCGTAAGTTCATCGGCTAAAAATGCAGGAAAAACTATATACTTTCTTTTAACCCCGGCTGTAAACGGCTGTGAAAACGCATCGCTTATGATAAGAGAAATATTATTGCCAGTCTTATTATCGATTTTTTCATAAACATCTCTGCATCTTCCGTAGGCCGGAACAGACTTTCTTCTTACATTATAAATTAAGTCAATGTATGATACGGCCAGACAAATCAGATACACGACGGCGCCCGAAATCCACAAGGCTGTCATTAACGTGCCAAAGTTTATTTTATCTAAAAAAACAAATATTTTTTCTACCGTTTCATTCTCAATTATAATAAGAGGAACTAAGTCTCCGATTACTATGCTGTTTTCTTTTCCTTCTTTTAAAAAGAAAATCATATATGAAGGTATCACAAATGACATAAGACAGAATCCCATAAGCAGTTTCATAAATACCGCTGATGTCAGCCTGTATATGTATTTCCCCAAGGGCATCAATGCCGCGCAGGTTATACTTCCGGTAATCATCGAAAAGACTGCATATACAAAAAGATTCTGCGTCATTTGTTTTTTTCCACCCATTCTTTAAGCTCAGCAATATCCTCTTTGCTGGCAGCGTCCCCATCTGCAAAAGCCGCAATGAAGTTTTTGATTGAACCGTCAAAATATGTATCCAGAAGTTTTCTGCCCTCGGTTATTCTATAATCTTCCTTTCTGACAGTCGGATAGTAATAATTTGTTATTCCTATTCTTTCGTGGGCCGCATACCCCTTCTGCTCTATTCTGTCTAAAAAAGTCGAAACCGTTCTTGTGGCCCATTTAATCCCCTGGCCTTCAAGAATAGCGCATACTTCTCTAACGGTTGTTTTCTCATTCTGTCTATTTAGTAAAACATTCAGCACCTTCTGTTCCGATGCGGATATGGCTTTAACTTCGCTTTTCTTTCTCATAATAACTGCTCCTTTTTACTTCTTTTACATTTATACTTGGTACAATTATAGCATATATTTTCATAAAAAGTTTGTCAATAACTATCCACCTGTACATCTGGTGATTTTCATTTTTAAAGTTCTGACGGAACTTTGAAGTCATTACATAGTTTTTTTTGCATATAAAAAAGACCGCCCAAGCGGTCTTTTCCTTCATTATAATAGTACGGCAATTTTATTGCTTTATTCAAATGCGTTAGCCTTCATAAAAGCATCTTTTGTAGCGTTATGTATTCTGCCTCCCTTAAGAGCATCTCCTATAACAATAACTTTATCAAAAACTTTTTCATAGTTTTCCACAATTTCTTTGTCAGGTACAACACCTAATGAAAGTACAACATAATCACATTTTATCTCTCTGGTCTTATTATCTTTTATATTTTCGATAATAATTGAGCCATCCTTTATTTCCATAAGTTTTGATGAAACATAGCTTTCCGTATTATGGGATAATATATCACTTACAATATATTTTCTTATGGGAGGGAATACGCCTGGTCCGATGTCATCAAGCATTTCAACCATTACCAGCTGACAGCCTTCATCCCCCAATTTTTCAAGGACCTCCAGACCCGTAAGACCCGTTCCGACAACCGCCACTCTTCCGCTGAGTTTAGCTTTATTCAAAAGTATATCCTCAGGTTTATAAACATTTTTATTATCCGCACCTTTTATGGAGGGATGCACCGGTACAGCTCCGGATGCTATAAACACACCGACAGGATTATATTTTTTCACAAGTTCAGGTGCTGCTTCCGTGTTCAAAACGACATTTACTCCGGATTTTTCTATCAGTTTTTTCAATGTCTTTACATACTCTGTTATAACATATTTTCCTTTGGCCTTATCCGCAGTGTTGAGTGTGCCTCCCAGGGTATTTTTCTTTTCTATAAGAGTAACTTCAAAGCCTCTCTCAGCCAGCACTATGGCTGCCTCCATACCTCCGGGTCCTCCGCCTACAACTACTATCGGTCTTCCATTTCCATCTTTTACAGGCGTTTTATATAAATATTCACGGCCAAGACGAGGATTTATTGAGCACTCAATTGGCATATCAGCCATAAGTCTCTCACGGCAATACATACATCCAATACACTTAACTATCTCGTCAGTTCTTCCTTCCTTTGTCTTTTTAACAAACTCAGGGTCAGCAAACTGTGAACGTCCAAGACCTACAAAATCACATATACCGTCTTCCAGTAGTTTCTCTGCCCAGTCCGGGTCTTTTATCGTGTTTGTGGCTATCACGGGTATGGAAAGGGAATTCTTAAATGCCTTTGCCACATGTTTTTTCCATCCTGGAGTAAACGAATACGGGTCGCAGTTGGCATCTCCGTTTTGAGCACATCCGTTTGATATATTGATATAGTCGAGACGTTTTTCAAGGAATTTCGCTATTTCTAGGCCGTCATCCAAAGTCATATGTCCTGGAACCATCTCATCTCCGCTTATTCTGATGCCTATAACAAAATCCTGCCTTACGTTTTTTCTTATCTCATCTATTATTTCCGTAACAAATCTTGTTCTGCCTTCAATATCTCCGCCGTATTCATCGGTACGTTTGTTATAGTATTTGCTGAAAAACTGAGCTATAAGATACGAATGTGCACCATGGAGCTCAACTCCGTCATAACCGGCTTTTTGGCATCTGACAGCAGCATCAACAAATTTTTTCTGTACCGATTTTATTTCATCAATAGACATTTCCTTTGGTACCGGAGCTCCCGGCGCCGCCGGAATACCGCTTGGAGAAAGGGACTGCCTGCCGGTAAGTGCAGGTTTAGACGTCATTCCTCCATGATGTATCTGGGCAAATATTTTACAGTCATACTTATGCACCGAATCTGTAAGTTTTTCGAGGGAGCTTATATTATAATCACTCGCCGCCCTTAAGTTTCCTACAGTGGGTATACTGTCAATTGCGTCAACGCCTGTATATTCATTTATGATAAGGCTTATACCGCCTCTGGCTCTTTCCGAATAATAAGCTATAAGTCTATCTGTAGCGTCACCGTTTCTGTCAGCATATACAGTTCCCATGGGCATCATAACACACCTGTTTTTAATGGTAATTCTGCCTATCTGGCCCTTTTCAAAAAGTTTTTTATACTCCATTACGCTCTCCTCCTTAAAATAATGTAATAACTTATAGACCGGTCCTTATGTTTATATTTTATAACGTACCTTTTATTTTAAGCAAGAACGCACTTTTTTTATATATAGTATACTTTTTGATACTGTCATATATCGATGATTATTTACTGCACGGATTTTGTGCACCGGCCTGCTCAAAGTACATAATGCCCCATTCGCGCAGAGAAGTAATAACAGGTATCAGTGTTCTGCCAAGTTCCGAAAGTGAATACTCTGTCTTTGGCGGTACAACAGGATAAAGGACCCTGTTTACTATGCCATTGACTTCCAACTCCTTCAGTTGGCTGCTGAGCATTTTAGGTGTTGCCTGCGGTATTAGCCTTTGTATTTCGCTGAATCTGAGAGTACCGTTTTTTATCAGATGCCACAAAATTATTACCTTATATTTACCTCCGATTATATCCATAGTGGCTTCGACAGTGCAGTTATATTTTCCAAGGTCTATTTTTTCCATATTCTCACCACATTTCATATTAGAAAATATTCTTTTATTAATATTAACATAACATAGTTCTATGAGCAAACC
>CABPCX010000134.1 GCA_902406135.1 uncultured Eubacteriales bacterium | reverse complement strand
GGTTCACCGATTATCTTTAAACGCTCCTCGTCTATGGCCAATTTGAATATGTCTTTATATTCTTCAAAACTTACCGGTTTGTCAAAAATAAGAAGCTCCATATCGGTTTCGTATACCTTTGTGTGTATTCCTGAAGCTTTCAGGCCGTTTCTCAGATAAAAGGCCTTTCTTCTTGTTCTCTGTTCGTTATTGTCGTACTGCTCTCCGGGAAGTTCTATTTCAAGAAATACTCGGCAGCCCTTATATTTTTCTCTTATAAGTTTAAGGGCTTCTGCGCCGGTGCCCTGTCCTCTCATGGCTTCGTCCACGGCAAAATAATCGACTAAAATCAGGTCATTTTTCTTTATGGTTATTACAAGGCCCTTAAATACATCATCTTCAATGGCCAGTATATCGGTTATTCCTTTTTTCTCGTTTTCCAGAACCAGGTCAAAGGGCTTTCTTTCGTTTTCGGGAAAAGCCTTTTTATAAAGTTCCTTTAAAAGTTCAATGTTTTCGTCTGCTTTTTTAAGTATCATAACTGCACCTTTTTATCAAGAATCATAAATGAAGTCTGTGATGTGGCAATCATTTTATCCTGAGTTACATCATATACTTCACCTGTCATATTTACTATGGTTCTTCCGTGGGAAGCTGCCTTTGCCTTAACATGTATAATGTCGTCCAGTTTTCCGGGCTTTAAGAAAGTAGTATTAAGGCTAATGGTAGATATAAATTTATCCTTGGCGAAATAGTGGCATAAAAAACCGTAGGTATTATCAAGCATAGACACCATTGCCCCGCCGAAAAGTATTTTTTCGGGATTAATGAGCCAGTCGTTTACCTTAAATTCCAGGGTAAGAGACGACTCTTTATAATCACAGGCAACAAACTTGGGTCCCAGCTTAGGCACAAGGCCTACCTTGCCGTCGGCAAGTATTGTATCCATAAGTTCTTTATAGTATTTCTCCATTTCAAGCTGTTTATCTTCTGTCTCCATCTATAAAAATCTTCTCCTTATTTCAAAAATTCCTTGGCTATCTTATTGAATTCATCAGCATTTTCGTAATTAGGCAGTGATGCCGTATCTTCAAATACCACATATTCGGCCCTGTTTGTAAGACCCTGAATTTCTTCAAAGTTGTCGTAGTCCTCAGCCTGTTCGCCCCATATGAACATACAGGGTATTTTGATTTCGGAAATATAGGGCTTAATATCCGTATTCATATAGTTTGCCTTATATGAAGCGTATACAAACCTGTTGAGTCCTCCGCCAAAGTGCGCGGCTGAATAAAATTTTTCAGTCAGTATTTTAGTTTTTTCCTTATTGGATATCATATTTTTCAGTGTGTTTCTTACGGCACACATGGATACATTAATAAGGTAGAAACTTTCTCCGATTATGGGGAGACTGTATAAAATCCTGAACTTTTTATCCTCATTTACAGCAAATCTTTCATTTATTCCCTTAGGGCATATAAGAATAAGTTTTTTGAAGTTTTTAGGATTTTTCTTATAAGCGGACAGAGCAAACATGGCTCCTTCGCCCTCGGCTATGACGGCGGCGCCCTTTCCTACGATATCCGTTATAAAATCATTTATCAAAGACGCATATGTGTATGCTGTATAGGTCGTATTTACCCTTTCTGAGGCACCGTATCCGAGCAGGTCAATGGTATATACCCTGTAATTTTCAGCCAGAGATTTCACATTTTTTGTCCATACGGCCGATGATGAACCGGCTTTTGCGCCATGGATAAGCACAAGAGGTTTTCCGCTGCCTTTTACGGAATATGCGACTTTTCCAAGCCTCCAGTCATAGGTCTTAAAGGATTCATTTAATGGATATTTTCTCTCTGCCATAAAAAATACGAGTTTATTTATGATAAGCGGTACTAAAAATACCGAGCTTGCAATAAGAGTGTTTTTCAGCTTTCTATTTGAACAGTCCATAAAATCACCTCATTATAATTATATCAATAGTTTTGACAAATTACAAATTTTATATAGGCTGAAAATATTGCGAATAACGAAAAAATCAGCTTTTTATATAAATAAAATTGGATAAAAAAGGTAAAAATATACCCGCAGACCTTAAGTCCGCGGGTATATATCATAAAAGAATTATAAGTTTCAGCTATAAAATTATTATAAGTTCAGAACACTGAGTCCACTGGCTTCCACGGGAGTTCCGTGGCCGAAAAATATCTTTTTCTTTCCGAGATTTTTGATTTTTACAGCGCTTTTGGCTGCCTGGTCCATATCTTCATATATTACCGGAAGAGAAGGAGCGAATATATTCATCAGAGCGTCACCAACAAAAACTGACGGTCCGCAGACAATGCCTATGGAGCCTGTTGTATGCCCCGGCAGTGAAATAATTTCCGCATTTACTCCAAAATCCTTAAGGCTATCGCCTTCTTTAAGCAGATATGTGGGAATGAACAGCGGAACCACATTCATTTTTGGATCTGCGTTTGAAAAGAACATAATTGCTTTTCCAATAAGGCCTTCGGTTTTCATATGTTCAGCGTTTCTGTCGAAAATAAGTTCTTCGTCGCCTTCACCTATGGCTACGGGTATATTCAGTTCTTCCGATAAAAATGCAGCATTTTGAATATGATCGGGATGGCCATGGGTAAGAACTATGAGACGGACATTGTTATTTTTGCATATATTGAATACTTTATCTCTGTATTTGTATGTTGCCGTATCTATCAGAATGGAATTTCCGTTTTCCGAAAGAAGGTAACAGTTGACGCCGCCGCATTTTATTATTTTTAAACGAACCATAAATACACCTCCGATACCGTTGATAATGGAATTATATCACATTGGGGGCAATATACAATATGAGTAAAAAAACTTAACAAAAGATTTACAGAATCTTAAAAATATTTCCGATAAAATTTAATTTTTACCTTTAATAGTTTGATTTTTAGCGGCCTATATGATAAATTATTTTTACAACGATACTGAAAGGATTGAAACTGATGGATTTTAAATATGAAGCCGCGTCCCTTATAGCAAAAGCGGCTGATATGGACATAAATGATATAGTAAACTTTATGGAGATACCCGCAAAGCCTGAAATGGGAGACTATGCTTTCCCCTGTTTCAGACTTGCCAAGACCATGAGAAAAGCTCCCAATATGATTGCAGCTGATATCTGCTCAAAAATTGAGGAAAACAAAATATTCTCAAAAATAGAGCCCGTTGCAGCATATATCAATTTCTTCACAGATAAGAGCGTTTATGCTGCCGAAGTTATGGAAAGCATAGCAAAAATGGGTGAAAACTACGGAACTTCCGAAGAAGGAAAGGGAAAGACCATAGTAATCGACTATTCTTCACCCAACATTGCAAAACCTTTCCACGTGGGACATCTCCGCTCTACCGTTATAGGAAGCGCCCTTTATAAGATATTTGAAAAAATGGGTTATGAATGTGTGGGCGTAAACCACCTTGGTGACTGGGGAACACAGTTTGGAAAGCTTATCGAAGCCTACAAACTCTGGGGAAGCAAAGAAGAAGTCGAAGAAAAAGGCATAAGCGAGCTTACAAGAATTTATGTAAAGTTCCATGAAGAAGCCGAAAAGGACCCTTCTCTTGATGACAGAGCCAGAGCATGGTTTGTAAAGATGCAGGACGGCGACGAAGAAGCCATTACCCTTTGGAAATGGTTCTATGACATAAGCATAAAGGAATTTGAGAGAGTTTATGAAAAACTTGGCGTAAAATTCGACCATTATACAGGCGAAAGCTTCTACAATGATAAGATGGCAGCCATTGTGGACGAGCTTAAGGAGAAAAAACTCCTTACAGAGAGTAACGGAGCCATGATAGTTGACCTTGAGGACGCAAAAATGCCTCCCTGCCTCATAATAAGAACAGACGGCGGTACTCTTTATGCCACAAGGGATATAACAGCGGCCATCTACAGAAAGAATACCTATGATTTTGATAAATGTATATATGTAACAGCCATAGACCAGAATCTTCACTTTGCCCAGTGGTTCAAAGTAATCGAAAAAATGGGATATGACTGGTCAAAGGACCTTGTGCATGTACCCTTCGGTCTTGTGAGCCTTGAAGACGGAAAGCTTTCAACAAGAAAAGGCAAGGTAGTCCTTATGGAAGACCTCCTTGACGAAGCTGTTAAAAAGACCATGGGCATAATCAATGATAAAAACCCCGACCTTCCCGACAAAGAAGAAGTTGCAAAGGAAGTCGGCATAGGTGCGGTAATATTTGATGACCTTTATAACGGAAGAATAAAAGATATAGTATTCTCATGGGACAGAATGCTGAACTTTGACGGAGAGACAGGCCCCTATGTTCAGTATACCCACGCAAGAGCATGCAGTGTACTTAAAAAGGCGGAATATGTAAAGGGCACAGCTCCCATAGATTATTCAGTGCTTACTGATGATGCTTCCGTTGATGTATGCAAGATGCTGGCTAACTATTCAGCAAAGATAAAGGAAGCTGCTTCAAGATATGAGCCTTCAGTAATAGCAAGATATCTTGTGGACCTTTCCCAGGCATTCAATAAGTTCTATCACGACAATGTGATACTTACGGACGATGAGAATGTAAGAAACGCAAGACTTGCAGTGGTAGATGCCGTAAGGCTTGTAATCAAGTCCGGACTTGAGATACTTGGTATCAAATCACCGGAAAGAATGTAAAAACAGTAATCAGGTCTGCTGTTTCACGTGAAACAGCAGATTTTTTTGCCCAAAATCAGCGGTATAATATACCATATATAATGTAAGAAAATTTTAATGTATCTTTTATTTGTTATTGGCAGAAAATATTTTAAAATGTTTTTAGCGGAAAATATGTTCTGTTTCACGTGAAACAGCAAAATATATGTTTTTTTTATGATTGAATTATGCTATCATAATAAAAAACCCATTTGAGGAATGATGTTTAATGAAAAAAACAAGGATAATAGCCGTGGCTAACCAAAAGGGCGGCGTCGGAAAGACAACGACGGTGGTCAATCTTTCCGCATGCCTGGCTGAGCAGGGAAAAAAAGTACTTGTAGTTGATGCCGATGCCCAGGGAAACACCACCAGCGGACTTGGACTTGAAAAAAATCAAATAGAAAATACCCTTTATAATGTACTTTTGGGCGAAATAAGCACAAAAGACGCCATACATGAGACCATAGCGGATAATGCCGACGTTATTCCGTCCAATATGAATCTTTCCGGAGCGGAAATAGAGCTTGTGAGCCTTGACAACAGGGAATATATAATGAAGGAATGTCTTGACAGTGTAAAGGCAGACTATGATTTCATAATAATTGACTGCCCTCCTTCATTGGGACTGGTAACTTTAAATGCCCTTACGGCGGCGGATACGGTGCTTGTCCCCGTACAGTGCGAGTACTTTGCACTGGAAGGAATGGAACAGCTGTTCCATACCATAGGTCTCGTGCAGAAAAGGCTTAATCCCGAGCTGGAAATTGAGGGAGTTGTATTTACAATGTATGACTCCAGAACAAATCTTTCGCTGGAAGTGGTGGAAGAAGTCAAAAAGGTGCTCAAACCGTCCATGTACAGCGCCATAATACCAAGAAACGTAAGACTTGGGGAAGCTCCAAGTTATGGACTGCCCATAACCATATATGATTCAAAGTCAAAGGGTGCCGAGA
>CABPCX010000133.1 GCA_902406135.1 uncultured Eubacteriales bacterium | reverse complement strand
GTATGAAAACTATGCGGAATATAACAGTGACGAAGAACTTATTAATCTGCTCTCATCCATAGAGGCCCGTTACGGAAAATATGCTGTATGGGGCAACAGGGACTATGGCGGAGGCGCTTCAAGGGTATATGAAGATATTATGCAGCAGAGCGGATTTAAGATATTGTGCAATGAATCGGAAGTCATAACACTTGACAGCGGTGAAGAACTGTTTTTAGCGGGCTTGGAAATCCGGATATAGAACCTATTACGTATGACTTTTCGCAGGGGGAATATAAATATTCCATTCTTATGTCCCACGAGCCTGATGTGGCGGACTTGTATGCGGACGCAGGATTTGACCTTATCATATCGGGCCACAGCCATGGAGGACAGGTAAACGTGCCTTTTATGCCGTCTATAACGACATCGTTGGCAGAAAAATATATTAAAGGCAGTTATGAACTTAATGATAAAACTACATTATATGTTAATGCCGGCATAGGAACATCCAGGTATCCCATAAGGTTTATGGTGCCTCCGGAAATTACCGTATTCAATTTTGAAAAAGCAGATAAGGCTTAAATCCAATAAAATGAAGGAAATATCGAAAATGTTCTGGACAAGACATATAAGATGGCCGTATGTACATACTCTGTAATCGGCCGAGGCGGCTGGCAGGGTACAGCTGTAGGACAGGGACTTCCTGAAGACTTCATAGGATATGACCTTAAAACATTATGCAGTGAAAACGGACATGACCTTGGCTTATTATACCGTACAGAAATAGTAAATTATATTATGGAAGACTGTAACGGCCTCATCGGAGCCTCTACAGGAGTTAAAAAAGACGGACGAGTAACAATAGTTGAATAATAAGAAAAAGCAGCCTTAGGGCTGCTTTTTTATTTGAGAACAGTGAATATGAATTTATATTGTGATACCAATTAAAAAACAGTTAATCCTTTGTTAGATGTAAAAAATGACTTTTGTTTGTAACAGAAATGTAATCCATAAGTAATGGCTGTAAAAGGCTGTTATGGATAAATAAAACAGATTTGGAAATGGCGGTTTACCAAAATAAAAGCATCTTGTAAATAAAAGTATATTTCTGTCCTACAAGAAATAAATGGATATTACATTTTATGTAATATATTACCTTTAAACAGGAAATTTAAAGCAAATAAATGGAATTAATTACAAAGTTAACAATAAAAAATGTGGTAAATTATTCAATTAAGACAGTTTTAATGTAAAAAAGACCCCTCCTGTCGGTGAAAATGATGTGAAAAATATAAAAGCATATATTTTCTATATTAAAAAATGTACAAAAAACATACCAAAAAATTGAGCATCTGCTGAAAGACAGTTAACAAATTTAAACGATTTTTTTGTGCCTTTGAGGCATTTCCTTTATTTCTCAGGCCGGTTGAGATTGCTCAAAAAATGTTGATATAATTATATGCGTACTTGGTCGGTGTGATACAGAGATGCTGATGCATTTCTGTATACTTTTTTGCTTTTAGCAGAATATACCTGGCTTTACAAATGATAATGACAGATAAAAATGTGTAAAAGTATGACTGACAAAAGGAGGAATTAGAATGAAAAAGAATATTATGCCGCTTTTGCTTGCGGTTTGTATGACAGCATCATCGCTTCCCGTGACTGCAATGGCCGGTGATACGGCAGAGGCAGGCCAGGAAGAAATGGCGGATGATGAATCAGAGGAAGATGAACCTGAGGGAGAAGAACCTGAAGGAGATAAACCTCAGGATGGCGGCTCAAACGGCTTAAACGGAGAGAGCTCAGAAGGTGAAAATGGCGGTTCAGAAACATTAAGCATTGGAGAACAGATAGAAGCCGTAGAAGTAAGTGTAAGCAACATTACTGAACTGGAAGAGGCTGTTGCGGCCCTCAATGCCGATAAAGAAAACGATAATGAAGTTACAGTTAATATTGCTGAAGGCAAATATGAGGTAACAGGAAATGAAAAACTTACAATCCGCCGTAAAAATGTAACTCTTAAGGGCGCAGGACAGGGAAAAACCATAATTGACTGCGGTGAGTACTCAAATTCCGGACAAGGCGGAATTATAATCGATGCCGATAATGTTACCATTGAAGATTTAACAGTAACATCTACAAGTACAAGCGGAAATGTTGCAGCCATTAAGGCCACAGCCCTTGAAACAATAGAGGGTGAGATGAGACTTGTGAAAAATACGGTTATCAGAAACGTAAACGTTTCATCCGTTAATGGCCACGGCATTAACCTTCACGGAACCGAAAATGCAGTTATCGACGGCCTTACAGTGGAAAAGGCCGGCAAAGCAGGAATTTCCCTTGCCAATACAGTCAATGTGACTATTGAAAATACAGAAGCGCTTAGCGAAAACTGCAGCTGGGGTTCAGTAGCAATGATGTTTGCAGAAGGCGAAGCCTATAAGAATCCCGTATCTGTCGTATACGGTGAAGGAAATGACATTGACTATATCTACGCTGATGAGAGAAATGCTGAGGATTATGAGGGTGTTAATTCAATACATTTCGATGCGGCATATGACGGAGAAATTGCCGGCGATATTAGAGAAGTAAGCGTATCTGAGGGTGTAGATGTTCCCGAAACATTTAAGTATGCAGCATCGGTAAACGGAGCTTACTTTACTACAATAAACGGAGCCGTTGAAGCTGCCGATGACGGAGATACAGTAAAATGTGCTCCCGGAACATACGATGAAAATATAGTATTTGGCGACAAGAGCATAACTCTTGAAGGTGCTCAGGCCGGCGTGAAGCCTGACGGTGAAACCAGGACTGACGACTCCCAGGAGACAATACTTACAGGCACTGTAAGTACAGCCAACGGAGGAACAACAGCCGATGATTTTAATGCGGACCAGAAAATAGTTGTCGATGGATTTAAGTTTGAAGGTGACGGCCTTAAGGTCGGCGACTGCTCATACAGTACCGCAGGCTCACTCACAGTTAAAAACTGTATTATGACTTTCGGAGATAACGCGGAAGATACTATCGAGGGATACGGAAACAATACTTATAACTATTTTGTAAAAATCTCAAGCGTAAGTCCCGAGGCATCGGTAACGGTTGAGGACAACTATGTTACGGGAAATCCCCCGGCAATAAATGATACAGCCTATGTATATCCTCTTCAGCTTTGGGGCGTAAAGGAAGTATCCGTTAAAAACAATAAGATAATCCTTGGAGAAGAATCAGCTGATAACCTTATAGATGCGGTTAATATTTCTGTTATGAATGAAAATGCTCAGATTGAGGTTTCAGGAAACGAAATAGAGAATGCACACAATGGTATAGTTGCTTCAACTTGGAAGCTCAACGGAACATACGAAAATGCTGACAGCAAATTTACAGGTACCGTAACGGTAGAAAACAACACATTCAAAGATGTTGACGGAGAAATGATATGGGTAGGAGCCCTTGAAGAGGGATATAACAGCTTTGCAGGAACCGTTTCAGCATCAGGAAACACAAATGAAAGCGGCGAGGCCGTTGAACCCAGCATTGTATACACACAGGGCGATGAAGATGCTGAAATGGCAACAGTAACTATAGTATACAATGATGAAGAAAAAGAAACACATACTGTTCAGATAGGCGATGAGTTTACACTTCCCGAGAAACCTTCAAAGAAGGGATATACATTTGAAGGCTGGAGAGGAGATAACGGAAAGCTTTATGACGCCGAAGAAGAAGTAACAATTAAAGAAGATATGACATTCACAGCAGAATGGGAAAAGAAAGATTCTTCATCAAATTCAAGCTATGAACTTGAAGAGACTGAAGCTGGCAAGACATACGATATAGTAGTAACAGACCCTTCAAACGGTTCTATAGACATATCCGATGACGAAGCCGCAAGGGGAGATACAGTAACCGTTACGGTAACTCCTGACGAAGGATATATACTCGGATATCTTTACATACTTGATTCAGACGGAAACGAACTTAAGGCGACAAATAACGGAGACGGTGAATATGAATTCACAATGCCTTCCGAAAATGTAGAAATACAGGCCGTATTTCTTAAGGCGCCTGACCAGAGCGACTACAGCTTCAGTGATGTATATCCTACAGACTGGTTCTTTACAGCCGTTGAATATGTAAGTGAAAGAGGAATTATGGCAGGTGTAGGCGACGGAAAATTCAATCCCTACGGAACAACCACAAGAGGTATGATTGTAAGCATACTCTACCGTCTTGAGGGTGAACCTCAGCCTGCAGGAGTTGCGCCTTTCACTGATGTAACAAGTGATAAGTATTACGCAAAAGCCGTTGCGTGGGCAACTGAAAACGGAATCGTAAGCGGATACGACGCAGACACATTCGGACCCGATGACAACATAACCCGTGAACAGCTGGCATCTATGCTTTACCGTTACGCACAGTACAAAGGCAAAGACGTAACATACGATGCAAATGCTTTGGACAGCTTTGCAGACGCATCTAAGGTTTCAGCCTATGCCGTAGATGCCGTTAAATGGGCAGTAAGTGAAGGCATAATCAGCGGAGACGGAACATATATCAATCCTACAGCCTATGCCACAAGGGCAGAAACAGCGTCAATGATAATGCGCTATAACGAAAACATTTTGTTAAGCTGATAAAACCATAAACAATAAACTGCATAATGTTCCTTATTCAGCACCCCCGGACATACAATGCAGTTAATTACAGAAAGCACAGCAAAAAATGCTGTGCTTTCTTTTTATATAGTAAAACCCATCGGAATGGCCGATGGGCTTTTATTAATGTTTCTTTTTCTGTGATACTACAAGTCCTCCGATGGTGAGGGCAGTGCCTAAAATTGATGCGGGCGTCATACTCTCCTTAAGGATAAGGGCTGAAAATATGACGGTGACCACAGGCACAAGATATATATAAACACTGGTTTTAAGAGCTCCAAGAATTTTTACCGAGCAGTTCCATGTTACAAAGCAGAGGGCTGATGCTCCTGCCCCAAGAAACAGTATGTTGAAAAGATTAGTCATATTTGCAAAACGTGACATATCAAAACTTACATCCGATACAATAACTGCCGGTATCATAAATATAATGCCGTATAAAAATATCCTTCTGGTGGTTTGTATGGTGTTATAGCCGTACTGACTTATTTTTTTAAGAAGTACCGAGTAGCAGGCCCACATAAATGCCGCAGAAAGTGCCAGCAGGTCTCCGAGAGGATTGAAGTCGGGTCCTGCGGAGGTAAAGCTTATTAAGCTGATTCCTGCCATGGATAAAGCAAAACCTACAAAGAACCAGGCACTGCCGTTTTTTATGTCTCCCGAAAGAAGAGCCGTAAAAAACGGAGCTGTAGCCACTATTACGCCTACATTTGATGCCGTTGTATATGTAAGGGCAACGTTTTCCATAAGATAGTAAAGACATACTCCCGTAAGTCCCGCCAGAGCACATACTCCTTCACGTTTTCTGCTGCCCGTATGCAGCATTTTCGGATATGCGGCAGTCAGCAGAATAAGCCCCATAATAAATCTGAAAAACAGTATTTCAACAGGCGTAAAGTCATGAAGCAGAGTCTTAGTCGAAATAAATGTAGTTCCCCATATAAGGACGGTTATTACCGCTAAAATATGTCCCTTTGTATTTGTATTATCCATGATGTCCCCTCCTAAAA
>CABPCX010000132.1 GCA_902406135.1 uncultured Eubacteriales bacterium | reverse complement strand
CCCATAACACGATGGGAATAGAATATGTCAGGTCTGCACATGGTGCACAGGCCGCCGATTTCTATGTTCTCTTCTTTTACCCCGCATTCCATAAACATTTCTTTGTTTATGCCCCAAAGGTCTATCTTATATTTTCCGGGGTAAGACTCATCGTCCCTTATATATTTATCAGCAAACTTAAAATTGTTCCTGAATATATCAACTACAGGCTTATCTACCTGGAAACAGCATTTTCCTATAGATGGTCCTATGGCTGCCACCACATCTGCGGGGTCTGTACCATACTCGTCTGCCATGGTTTTGAGCATTTTCTCGCCCATTCCGTCAGCTGTTCCTCTCCATCCTGAGTGCGCCAGTCCTATGGCTTTATTTTTCGTGTCCACAAAATACAGCGGCACACAGTCGGCGTGGAAGGTTACAAGGACAATGCCTTTCTTATTTGTAACAAGTCCGTCGGCCTCAATGCGCTCAATATCGTCCCTGAAGCCCATTCCCTTTAAGCTTTCATCAGCCTTAACGATTTTTGTGGAATGAACCTGCCTTAAGGTAACGCAGGTTTCTTTCTTTACCCCAAGGGCAGAACATATTATATCAAAATTCTTATCTACGTTTTCTTTTTTATCTCCCCTTGAAAATCCCAGATTAAGCGTTCCTAAGTTTCCTTCGCTTACTCCGCCCATTCTTGTAGTAAAACAGTGTCCGGCTATTTTTGTATTTTCAAGGCTTTCAAAGGTATAGTACTCAAGTTCTCCTCTTTTATTCAATACCATGGATACGACCTCCATTCAAAAGCATTTTCAATATAACGGATATATTTCCTGCCGTCTTTTTCAACTATCTCCGCCACATCAAACCTTATGTTATCCGTGTTGTTTTCTGAAACATAGGCCATGGCAGTTCTTATTATTCTTTTCTGTTTAGTCTCTGTGACCGCCTCCGAAGGGTAGCCCTTTTCCGTATTTTTGCGGTATTTCACTTCAATGAACACCGTCGTGTCTTTATCTTTAGCGATTATATCTATCTCGCCCGCGGCACAGCTGTAGTTTCTTTCTAAAACAATATATCCCTTATTCTTTTTTATCCATCCTGCCGCCGCATCTTCCGCGGCATTTCCGATAACTCTGCTGTTTTTCATATCTCTACAAAATTTTTGATAAATGACTTTCTATGGATAGGACAGGGTCCGAGTTTTTTAAGCGCTTCTATGTGCTCGGCTGAGCCGTATCCCTTATTTCTGTCAAATCCGTATCCGGGATATACTTCTTCATAGGCACTCATCATAGAGTCCCTTTCCACCTTGGCTATTATGCTTGCGGCTCCTATGGATATGCTTCTGGCATCTCCATGGATTATGCCCTTCTGCGGAAGATTTATATGAGGTATGGTTACTGCGTCGGCAAGGACAAAGTCCGGCTTTGTCTTAAGACCTTCTATGGCCTTTGCCATGGCTCTGTAGGTGGCCTGCAGTATGTTTATGTCGTCTATTTCTTCGGGAGTTGCCGCACCAAAGGAATAGGCTACGGCCTCTTCCTTTATTCTTTCGGATAAATACTCCCTCTTTGCAGCCGAAAGCTTTTTGGAATCGTTTATGCCTTCTATGATGCAGTTTTCGGGAAGTATAACAGCCGCCGTTATGACCGGGCCCGCCAAAGGACCCCTGCCGACTTCGTCTATTCCCGCAATAAGACGGTATCCCTGATTTCTGAGCTCCTTTTCAAAAACCGATATTTCTTCAAGTCTTTTGAGCTCATCAAGATATGCGTTATATTTTTTATTATATTTTTCCACCAGCTTAATGACTCCCGCTCTTTCGTCGTCCTTAAACTCCGCGGCTCTTAAGGGTATGTCATTTACGGGCGTTTTTTCAAATATATCCTTTATTTCATTTATTTTCATCGACAACTGAAACACCTCAACTTTATATTATACACAACCGCTCCCCTTATGGCAACAAAAGAGCACAAAGAGCATTTATACATTTTTAAGTCCTTTTTTGCTTCATAATAAGTTGATATGCTGAAAAACTTATGATAAATTTAAATTACAAATATTATATTCTAAGGAGGGATATAATGGAAATCAGACACCTTAATTCCAATGATGATTTATCTAAAATAAGCCATATTTATGAGGAAAGCTGGAAATATGCCTATAAAAATATAATTCCTCAAACATTTCTTGACAGCATTCCCTGCGGAAACTGGATTCCCCATTTAAAAGACCCTGAAATGAATATTCTTGTTATGCTAGATAACGGGAAATTTATAGGCGTATCGACTTACTGCCGTTCCAGATTCTCTGATTTTCATAGCTTTGGCGAAATCGTATCCATATATCTTCTTCCGGAATATATGGATAAAGGCATCGGAAAACAGCTTCTTGATAAAACCATATCCGAATTATCAAATTTGCACTTTAAAAATATATTTTTATGGGTTCTTGAAGAAAATATCAGAGCCAGAAAATTTTACGAAAAAGCAGGCTTTATTTTAAGCGGAAAAACTTTAGACGACAATATAGGTGGAAAGCCCCTCAAGGAAACTGCCTATATTTATAATATTTAATTTTTATCTGCATTTTAGGCTGGCATCTCTATCATCTCTGTACCGCCGATTAACCTTTAATGCCGGAAAATTTCTTAAAAGCTCTAATAAAAACAAAACGGACAGTCCTTAATTACTCGGTCTGTCCGTCACTTTGCTGTGACATATTTTCACATATCATAGTATACAGCTTAAGCTGCATATCTTTTCTCACTTTCATATCGTTATCAATTACCGAAATAAGAGAGCTTTTACTTCTTCTTGATGTAACAATATATCCGCCACTGTTTGTATCCGAAACAGCCGTATTGGAGTCAAATACCCCTTTGGGCTCTTCCGTAAAATACATGGTCCATATATTGCTGTCATCTATCCACAGCATATATTTATTTCTTTTCATATGCGCTATGAATTCTTCAAGGCACCAGTCATTTTCATACAATATATCAGAAAAGGGCTGTCCGAGATATCTTATATGCCATGGCTCATAGCCTATGCCTGTATATTTTTCCTTTTCCTTAGGATATCTTACTACAAATCCGTAATTATGGCAGTTTTCTTTTATCCACACTCCGGCCTCTGTTTCAATAAAGTTTTCCTCCAGAGAGCCGTCATTTGAAAGGTCGACCGCCAGAGCCGTCTGATGTTCACTGGCTCCGGGAAGGGCTATATATCTGCTTGTACCCTTAATGGCATCGGCGATATCAACGCCGCTTTCAACGGCACTGTTGACGTCTCTGTTATATACTTCCTCCTGTCTTTCATAGGAGCGGTATGTACTTACTACCATGGGTGCCTCGCCAAGCTCCTCTTCCATATCGGCGAGCATTCTGGCCAACGACGCAGCCGCCTCATCATTAAGATAATATGAAGTATTTTTATACTGCACCATTTCGGGCACAAAATCCTTTGATATCCTATGGCTTGAGTTTTCCAGTCTCAATATTCCGGTATCGACAAACGTATCCGCCAAAACCGGCACACTCATAACAGCTGCCAGGACTAACGCTGTTACTGCCGTCCACGCCTTTGACATACTGCGACACCTTCCTTCATTTTTCGATGTTTTATATTATAAAATGTTTTGTGCCCGTTGGCAATAATAATAAAATGGGATTAAGAAGTTCTTATAAAAAAATCCCTCCGAATTAATTCGGAGGGGTTTTATCCAGTTTATATTATCTTAAGACCGCTTCCAATCTCATCATATATTCCGGCCACCATACTCAAAACTTTCTTTTCGCAAAGCATATAATTTCTGGTATCCAAATCAAGCATGAGATTTTTACAGATTTCCCTCGCTCTGTTTTCGTTTTCCTCGGAAGGCGACATCATAAGTGATGCCCTCAGATTTTTATATGAACGGATATTTTCCATATCAGCCTGGGTTATTTTTGCTTTTGCTCTCATATACTCACGGTATTCGTCGGTATCTTTCAGCGCTTCCACCAGCCTTAGCAGGGCGTTATCAATATCCTTTGCCATTTCTTTATATCTCCATAATTATGGGCAGTATGACGGGGCTTCTCTTTGTCTTCTGCCAGAGGAAATTTTTCAGCGTGTCTTTTATGATGTTTTTAATGTTTGACCAGCCGGAAATATGTCTTGTTTCGCACTTCATAAGGGCGTCGTTTATGACATTTTTCGCCTCTTCCATAAGTCCTTCGGATTCTCTTACATATACAAATCCTCTAGAAATTATGTCGGGTCCGGCAAGTATTGTTCCCGAAGCGGAATCAATTGTAACAACAACTACCATAAGTCCGTTTTCGGAAAGATTCTTTCTGTCTCTCAAAACTATGTTGCCTACGTCTCCGACTCCGAGACCGTCAACAAGCACCTGTCCCGCAGGCACGGTGCCGTTTACTTTGGCGTCCTTCTTTGAGAGCTCAAGCACATCTCCTATATTCATAATAAATATGTTTTCCTTAGGTATGCCAAGGGACATTGCTATGTCTCTATGGCTGAGCAGGTGTACATATTCACCATGGACGGGCATAAAATATTTGGGCTTTACAAGGGAAAGCATAAGTTTAAGCTCTTCCTGTCTGGCGTGGCCCGAAACGTGGATATCCGCTATTCCTTCGTATACAACGTCAGCGCCCTTTCTTGTAAGCTCGTTTATTACATTTGAAATATTCTTTTCATTTCCCGGTATTGATGAAGCGCTTATTATTATTTTGTCGCCGGGTTTTATGGAAACCTGTTTATGCTCGTTTGACGCAATTCTTGAAAGAGCCGACATGGTCTCTCCCTGGCTTCCCGTTGTAATAATAACAAGCTTATCATCGGAATAATTTTTTATCTCGCTTATGTCGATAAGGGTATTATCGGGCATATTAAGATATTCCAGCTCGATTGATGTTTTTACGGCATTTACCATACTTCTTCCTATTATGGCTACCTTTCTGCCGTATTTATAAGCCGAATTTACTATCTGCTGTATTCGGTGGATATTTGACGAGAATGTCGCCACCATTATTCTGTTTTTAGGCGTTTCACTGAATATATCGTCGAATACTCCTCCCACCGAACTTTCCGACATGGTGAAACCTTTTCTTTCCGCATTTGTACTGTCGCTTAAAAGCAGCAGTACTCCTTCCTTGCCAAGTTCGGCAAATCTGTGCAGGTCAAGTATTTCACCGTCAATGGGCGTATAGTCGACTTTAAAGTCACCCGTATGAACAACTACTCCTACAGGTGTTGTTATAGCAAGCGCCACCGCGTCCGCTATGGAATGATTTGTATGGATAAATTCTACCTGGAAACAGCCAAGCTTTACCTTTTCCCTGGGTACGACCGTATGAAGAGTGACAAGCTTGTTGAGGCCATGTTCCTTAAGTTTGTTTTCAAGAAGTCCAAGCGTAAGAAGCGTTCCAAATACCGGAACATTTATCTCCTTAAGGATATAGGGAAGAGCTCCTATATGGTCCTCGTGGCCATGGGTAAGCACTATGCCTCTTATCTTATCCATATTTTTGATAAGATATGATGTGTCGGGTATGACAAGGTCTATTCCCAGCATATCGTCCTCAGGGAATGCAAGACCGCAGTCAACTATAATTATATCGTTGTCATATTCGAACACAGTCATATTTTTACCGATTTCCTGTAATCCGCCCAAAGAAATTACTTTTAACTTTGGTTTTTTTGAA
>CABPCX010000131.1 GCA_902406135.1 uncultured Eubacteriales bacterium | reverse complement strand
CCGGGTGCCTATCCGCTGTATAAGATGCTCAGAGAGAAAAACGACATTAATTTTAAAAGATACGGAATAAAGTGATGATTTGTTTTAAAGGACGCTAAAAACTTAGTACATAAGAAACATAAACCCGGATATAATATCCGGGCTGTTTTTATATTTCTCCTTTAAGTATGGAACAGAGATTTTTAACTACTCTGGCCGTAAATCCCCATATTACCTGATGGCGGTAAAAATAGAAAAGCTCCGGCTGTCGTCCTTTGCTCCAGCCATAGTTTCTTCCTCCTACAATGTGCTCAAAGGGGAAGTCGTCGGGAATATCAAAATGTATATTCACATAATGCACTTCCGGCTCCCTGTTCATAAAGAATTTGAGGGGAACAAGAAATGTTTCTTCCACCTCGTCGGGATTTATTTTTAATCTGTCCGGAGACACGCCTTTTATAAGTCCGGCAAAGGGAGTTATTATTGAACCGTAAGTCGTTATGACATAGTCAGTCTGGCCAAGTATTTCAATATTTTTCTTTTCAATGCCTATTTCTTCGCAGGTTTCTCTTAAGGCTGTTTCTATGGCAGATTCATCACCTTCACGGCTTCCTCCGGGGAAACATACGTCTCCTGGCTGGCGCCTTAAAGTCATGGACCTTTTGCAGAAAAGAAGCTCATAGCCCCTCTCGGTTTCAAAAATGGGTATCAGAACCGAACTGTGGCGGAATACGCCTTCGGGCCCGGGAGTATGGGCGCTTAAATATTTTGATATATATTCGGGGTTAATGTCTGGCATAATATCAGTCCTTTCTGAGATGTATTTTTCTTGCGGCCTTTCGTTTAAGATAGATTTCAGTATCAGTATAGTGTTTCTTTGTGGTATTGACATCTGCATGGCCAAGGACGTCGGCCACAAGATATATATCGCCTGTTTCAAGATAAAGATTAGTGCCAAAGGTGCTTCTCAGTTTATGGGGGGTTATTTTTTTAAGCTTTATTACACCTTGAGAATACTTTTTCACCATAAGCTGTACCTGCCTTACAGATATACGCTTTCCATGGCTTGAAAGAAAAAGAGCCTTGTCGTTTTCATCTGCCGGCGGATGGTCTTTTCTGTATCTCATATAATCGGCAAGGGCTTCGGCTACTTCGTCACCAAAATATATCTGAGCCTGCTTTCCGCCTTTCCTTGTTACTATGAAGGAATAGCTTTCAAAATCTATGTCATCTATATTAAGTCCTACACATTCGGATACTCGTATTCCGGTACCGACTAATGTGGATATGATGGCCAAGTCCCTTACTTTAGTTTTTTCATGGAATTTCTGCTGCCGTTTTGTAAGATTTTCACCGGTTTCAACCTCGTCCAAAAGGTCGGCAACTTCATTTGATTCAAGTCGTATGATAGTTTTATCATGGATTTTCGGTGTCTCTACAAGGGAGGCAGGGTCTGAGTTTATATACCCCTTTCGCAGATAATATTTATACATACCTCTGACAGCGGCCAGCTTTCTGGATTTCGCAGACTCACTGTTGAGTATGGTTGTATTTTCGTCTGTTTTACCACTTTCATCATCATAGGGCGAATATATTGATACATAGTCAAGAAATTCTTCTATATCCATGGGTCTGACATATTCCAGGTCCTCAGGGCGGATATCTTCAAATTTTGTTCCTTTGAAATGAGGATGGCACTCACATAAAAAACCGAAAAATATTTTAAGGTCATAGGCATAGCCCATCCTTGTTTTTACTGAAGTTGTCTGGGCTATTCCTCGAAAATAGGTATAGCAGAAAGAGGGCAGCTGTTCCAGAAGTCCTTTAAGATGCACGGTGTTTTTGATTCTTTCTTCATCGGCGTAGCTCTTAGGTTGAGTATCAGCCATTGTTTACACCTCTTTTCCAGTCAGGAAGACCCCTTGTTACGGCTCCAAAAATATTTCCGTTAAGGGTCGGATAGGTTTTAGAAAGTGTGCTTACAAGCTCTTTTATTTCCTGGCGTTTAGTGTTTCCGTCGGCAGGGCAGGGGTTTTTTACGGGGCTTATGCCAAGATTTTTTACAAAACTCCTTGTTTCATATTCGGAAACATAAATAAGGGGCCTAATGGAATAAAGCTTCTTTCTTTCAAGAAAGCTTACGGGAGAAAAACAGCTTATCCTTCCTTCATATATAAGGGACATAATAAAAGTTTCGATAACATCGTCTTTGTTATGTCCAAGGGCAACTTTATTGCATCCCAGTTCCTCG
This sequence comes from uncultured Eubacteriales bacterium, assembly GCA_902406135.1. Lineage (GTDB taxonomy): Bacteria > Bacillota > Clostridia > Lachnospirales > Anaerotignaceae > Metalachnospira. The sequence continues at coordinate 3,468 of CABPCX010000131.1, read as the reverse complement.
GCGGCATTATTCAGGGCGCCCTTTCTCATTTTTGCGCATAATGAGCATGGGTTATCCTCTTTTCTCTGGTTGAATATTATTTCGCCTATGGCAGTATCGACAACCGTATATCTGACACCTAAACTTTTACAGTATTCCGCAATCTGGCTGTAGTCACAGCCTTCAAAGCCCAATGACACCGTAATGGCTTCAATGTCATATGATACAGGGAAAAAACGGCGCATATGGGCCAGGGCGGTAAGCAGACATATACTGTCTTTGCCTCCTGAGATGCCAATGGCTATTTTGTCGCCTTCTTCTATCATGTTGTAGTCGTTTACAGCCTGTCTTGTATAGCTGAGAAGTTTCTGTATTTTCATAGCTCAATTTCTCCGTTTAGCGCTTATAAACAGCGGATATAATTACTAATATAAATTATAACATAAAAGACAGATTTTAAAAATTACAAAAATATTAATGGTTAATAGACTATAATTATAAGTTCTGTAAACTAATTTGTCGGTAAATATCAATATTTTTGGCTGTATACTTGAAAAATATCAAAAAAAATATATAATACATCTTAATACATATTTAATATGGAGCAGTGTTTGATTTTTTACATAGATAATGAGCGCTGTCAGTGGGGAGTTGACACCTGTGGAAACACCAGATCAATTATATGAACAATTAGTAGAAAAAATAAAAGAATACCACCCTACGGATAACTTTTCGATGCTTGAGAAGGCCTACAATCTGGCCAGAGAAGCCCATAAAGAGCAAAAACGTAAATCCGGAGAGCCTTATATAATCCATCCTCTTAAGGTAGCATATATTCTTGCTGAACTTGAACTGGATATGGAGTCTATTGTTGCGGGCATTTTACATGACACAATAGAGGATACTCCCTATACCTATGATGATATAAAGGAACTGTTTGGCGAAGAAGTTGCCGTACTTGTTGACGGAGTTACAAAACTCGGAAAACTCTCTTATACAACAAAAGAGGAAATACAGGCAGAGAACTACAGAAAGATGTTTCTTGCCATGGCAAAGGACATAAGAGTAATACTTATAAAACTTGCCGACAGACTCCACAATATGCGAACTCTTAATTATATGACAGAGGCTAAACAGAGAGAAAAAGCTCAGGAAACTCTCGATATATATGCGCCTCTTGCCCACAGGCTTGGTATATCAAAGATTCGTACGGAAATGGAAGACCTCTGCTTTAAATATCTTAATCCTGATGCGTACTATGATTTAAAGAATAAGATAGAGAAAAAGAAGTCTGAAAGAGAACAGTATGTTAACCGTATTGTTGAGGAAATAAAAGAAAAAATAGGCGAAGCAAATATCAAGGGAACGGTTTACGGAAGAAGCAAACATTTCTTCAGTATATATAAAAAGATGGTAAACCAGAATAAGACCCTTGACCAGATATATGATTTGTTTGCGGTAAGAATAATCGTTGATACGGTAAGGGACTGCTATGCGGTGCTTGGTATAGTTCATGATATGTATAAGCCCATGCCAGGCCGTTTCAAGGACTATATCGCTATGCCCAAACCCAATATGTATCAGTCACTTCATAATACACTTATAGGCCCTACAGGAGAGCCCTTTGAAGTGCAGATAAGAACATGGGAAATGCACCGTACCAGTGAATACGGTATCGCTGCCCATTGGAAATATAAAGAGGGCAAGAGCGGAGATACATCTCAGGACAAAGAAGCTGAAAAGATGGCATGGCTCAGACAGATTCTGGAATGGCAGAGAGATTTGTCAGACAATAAAGAGTTTATGACCACCCTTAAGCTTGACCTGGATATATTCAACGACTCTGTATATGCCTTTACTCCTCAGGGAAAGGTAATACCTCTGCCAAACGGCTCAACACCAATAGACTTTGCCTACTCCATACATTCGGCCGTAGGAAATAAGATGGTAGGAGCCAGAGTAAACAATAAGATAGTTACATTTGATTATAAGATACAAAACGGAGATATCGTTGAGATACTTACTTCCCAGAATTCAAGGGGTCCCAGCAGAGACTGGCTGTCCCTTGTAAAGAGCTCCACTGCAAGAACAAAGATAAATCAGTGGTTCAAAAAGGAATTCAAAGAAGAAAATATAATCAAAGGAAAAGAGCTCATAATAGCTGACGCCAAAAAGAAAAACTATTCATTCTCCGATTTGGCAAAGCCTGAGTGGATAGAAATAGTCGTAAATAAATTCGGCTTTAAAAACTGGGACGCCCTATGCGCTGCCGTAGGCCATGGCGGTGTTAAGGAAGGCCAGGTAATCAACCGTTTTATTGAGGAATATCAGAAGGAGCAGAAGAAAAACCAGACTGCCGAAGATGTTCTCAGAAGAATGGAAGAAAGGGCTAATTCCAAGGCTTCCAGGAAAAATGACAGCGGCGTTGTTGTTAAGGGTGTCGGAGATGTAAGCGTAAGATTTTCAAGATGCTGTAACCCTGTGCCCGGTGATGAAATAATCGGTTTCGTTACAAGGGGAAGAGGCGTTTCAATACACAGGACTGACTGCGCTAATATTATAAATCTTTCCGAAGAAGACCGACACAGACTTATAGATGCCGAGTGGGAGATATCAAGAAAGGACGGAAGCGGACCTTCACTTTCATTCCAGGCTGAAATAAGACTTCTCTGCATTGACAGAAGCAATATAATCCTTGATTTGAGCAAGGTGCTTTCGGAAGAAAATCTTCCCGTAAAATCCTTTAACGCCAGAACTACAAAGGATATGCTTTCAATAGTAAATATTGTCCTTGAAATAACCAGCAAGGAACAGCTTGAAAAGGTATGTACACACCTTAAGAATGTAAAGGGCGTTGAGGACATAGAGCGAGTAAATTCATAAGAGGTAAAATTTTATGCGAATGGTAATACAGAAGGTGGAAAGAGCCAGTGTAAGCGTTGACGGCGTTGTAAGGGGCGAGATAGGTAACGGACTTATGGCGCTGGTGGGACTTCTTCCCACTGACGATGAAAAAGTCATGGACTATATGCTTGAAAAACTGGTGAATTTAAGAATATACGAAGATGAAAACGATAAACTTAATCTTTCGGTAAAGGATGTTGGAGGCGGAATACTTCTTATTCCCAACTTTACCCTTTACGGAGATGCAAGAAAGGGCAGAAGACCCAGCTATGCTTCGGCGGCATCGCCTGAGGAAGCAGACAAGATTTTCACTAGACTTGTTGAAAAGGCAAAAGAACTTCCCCTTAAGGTGGAGAGCGGTGTTTTCCGCACTCATATGAAAGTTGAGCTTATAAATGACGGTCCGGTAACTATTCTTCTGGACAGTGAAAGACTGTTTTGATATTAGAGAAAAATGGGACAGGGCAGCCTGTTCCTTTTTTATTGAGGTAAGATTATGATATACATTTATTTAGAAGGGCACGACAAAATGAACGACATACAGACGGCGGTTCAGATTTTTATGCCCAATGAAAAATATAAACC
>CABPCX010000130.1 GCA_902406135.1 uncultured Eubacteriales bacterium | reverse complement strand
GCAGAGCGGGCGGTTGTTAAAGGCTGCTATGCAGCCTTCGACACTAAAGTAATAATAAAAGAGGAGACAGATAGAAATCTATCTGTCTCCCTTTTTATGGCATTATGTGAGAATAATATAAAGAAAAAGGCTTACTTAAATTTTCTGCCTCTTTCATCACATTCTTTAATAGCTGCGATGAATTTTGCCTTAGTAACTTCATAAGGAACGCAGGTCCACTCTCTAGTGACAGATGATCTGTCAGCTACAGCGGGAAGGTCTTCTTCTGTAAGGCCGATGTCAGCCATTGTTAAAGGCAGTCCCATTTCTTTGTGGAAAGCCATGATCTTGTCACATTCGTCATAGTTTTTATCATATGTCATCAGCACAAGGCTTCCGAAGGAAACAATCTCTCCATGGAGATGGTGCTGAATACAGTTGGGGATAACTGAGGTTCCGTTATAGAAACCATGAGCCAGCGAACTGTTATAGTAGTAATCATTTTCAGTTGTCATAAAGTTTGAAACAATACCTGTTGTTACTATTATATCAAGAACTACCTGTTCAAGTTCAAATGAATCCTTATTGTTTTTGCAGTCCTCGTATGCTTTCTTGCCATATTCGATAATAGGGTCAATGCAGATCAGGCTGAGCTGATTTCCCATAAGGGGTGTATGTGCTACTTTATGTCCTCTTATAGCCAGCTGAGCTTCAAGTTCTTTTGAAATAGCATCTCCGATACCGGCCCAGAAAAGGTGGTCAGGTGATTCAGCTATTATCTTAGTATTGATGAATATGTGCTCTGCGGGTGTCTCTGAATAGAAGTAATTATTTACTGTTCCATCAGGATGATAAATAACTGCAATTGAAGTAGTTGCTGCACAATTTGAACCAATTGTAGGGAATGTAAACATGGGTTTGTCAAGTCTTTCCTTAACTACCTTACATGTATCCATTACTCTTCCGCCGCCTACGGCAAATATCATATCGGCATTTTTAACAGCCTCATTTTTCATAAGCTCCTCTGCGTTTTCATAAGAAGCTTCTCCGCCGTACCATACAAAATCAGTTATCTCAACATTTGAACCATCTATACCATCTAATAGTGCATCTTTCGCCTTGGACATTGCTGTTTTTCCTCCGATAACTACGGCCTTTGTTCCGTACTTTCTTGTTACCCAAGGTATTTCTTTATAACAGTCAGCTCCTACGGTGTAATTTGGAATATAAATGTGATATCCTTTCATAATAAATGCACTCCTTTAATAATTAGATTGGTATAGTTGGTATGGTTTTTATATATAATTAATTTTTTAAATTATTTGTTTACGTCTTCTTTTGCTCTAAGAGGAACTGTCCATCCGAATGTATCTTCTGTACGTCCCCACTGGATACCTGTTAAGCCTTCATAAAGTTCGTGGCAAACGGGTCCGATTTCATTGTTGTTGATGTGGTAGTCAACACCTTCATAATGAAGGATTCCGATAGGTGAAACAACGGCTGCTGTTCCTGTACCCCAAGCTTCTTCAAGTTTTCCTGTCTTAACAGCGTCGATAACTTCTTCAGCTGTGATAAGTCTTTCTGTTACTTTGTATCCTTTTGACTTAAGATATTCGATAGCGCTCTTTCTTGTGATACCGGGAAGAACTGAACCTGTAAGCATAGGTGTGATAACTTCTCCGTTGATCTTGAACATAACGTTCATTGAACCAACTTCTTCGATATATTTCTGATGAACACCGTCAAGCCAAAGTACCTGTGTGAAGCCGTTTTCTTCTGCTACTGCTTCAGCTCTGTTGCTGGCTGCGTAGTTACCGCCTACTTTACAGTCGCCTGTACCGCCTCTTACGGCACGAACGTCGTGTTCCTCAATAGCGATTTTAACGGGTTTAAGACCTTCTTTGTAGTAGTTTCCTACAGGACATGTGATGATCATAAATTTTGCTTTTTTGATAGTATGAAGTCCGATGGGTTCGTCACATCCGAATTCGTAAGGTCTTATGTAAAGTGATTCGCCTTTTTCTGAAGGTACCCAGTCCTGCTCGAAAGCAACGAATCTTTCGATAACGTCAAGTATTGTTTCTGCGTCAAGATGGGGAAGACAAAGTCTGTCGATAGATCTTTCCATACGTTTTGCATTTTCTTCGGGTCTGAAAAGCTGGCAAGTTCCGTCTGCTTTTCTGTATGCTTTCATTCCTTCAAATGCGCCTGCGCCGTAATGAAGAATTGTTGAACCGGGATGCATCATGATGGGTCCGAAAGGAACGATTCTTGCATCGTGCCAGCCCTGGTCTGCATCATAGTCCATTATGAACATATGGTCTGTAAAATGTGTTCCGAATCCAATTTCTTCTCCCTTTGCGGGTTTAGCTTTAGGTGTCTGTGTTTTCTCCACTCTGATATCCATTTTCATAACAAATTCTCCTCTCACAATATGCCTTTAAAATTTTTTATAACTTTTTGATAATAAAAAAGAGCTTACAGCTATGCAGCCGTAAGCTCGAAAAAACTAATATAAAAACATTAGGTTCGATTGTATATGGTATTATGATACAATCATATAGAAAAATCCTTATGTTTATAATCAACTGTTTTTTCTGCACGACACATAGCACTAATACTGCTAATAATAATAATTAGTGAGCAAATAGCGCTAATAGATAGTGTGCAAATGTATAATCCAGTTGACATCATATCGAATTTTTCTCCTTTCAAATATTTTTACTCATAGTACCACCAAAAATTGTCTTTGTCAACGATAATTTTCAGATTTTTTTCAAATAAATATTTTCAGTCTCTGAAAAGGCCTGATTTACAGGCTTTCCAAGAACATTGCAATTTTTCTGAAAGCTTCATGCCTGCCCTCGGTCAGCACAATATTATGTTCGCCATAGTCAGGAGTATACAATTCTTTCCTTTCGGACGCTATCCTGTCAAATATTTTTCCCGCACTTTCAGGGTCTGCTACAGCGTCATCCTTAGCCTGGACAACTATGGCCGGACAGCTTACTTTCTCCAAAAATCCGTCTTCTCCCAGTATGGCCATAAGTCTTTCAAGCTCTTTAAATATGCGTACCGCTATATCTTCATAGTGGATATGATACTGCTTGAAAAGGCCCACTTTTCCCTCCATAGGTCTATGGAAATATACCTGCTCGGGCGGATATGTATCAGTAATAAAGGTTCCCGGCATAAGTCTTAAAGGAGATGATATTGGTATTATTCATGCGATTTCAGGGTGTTTGGACGCCAGATAAAGGGACAGGCATCCTCCCGTAGATAAACCGCCAACATATACCGTATCAAAATTTTTCTTCAGATACGCATAGTCGCTTTCGGCCTTGGCAATAAAGTCCTCACAGTTTGTGTGAAGCAGGTCCTCCGGGAATGTGCCGTGTCCCGCAAGGTTCACACTCCATACGGAATAACCGTAGTCGTTTAAAAACTTTGCCATTGGTATCATCTGGGCTGCCCCCGAAGTTATGCCATGTATTAAAAGTACGGCTTTGCCATTGGTACCAGGAAAAAATATTTGATCATTTGTCTGCATAAGAACATCTCCTTCCATAATGAAAATATAGGCGATAAAATCATATCTATATTTTATCATTGTCAGGAAGCCGCTGTCCATAGATTTATAAATATTATCCTTTAATTTCGGCAGATATAAGCTCTTGTTTCTTTTTAAATCCCCATTAATTTTTTCAAAAAATTCACTTTATTATTTTAATAGGCACCCATTTGTTTTCCTATAACGAACAGAGGCCCTTCTTCTTGCAAAAATACCGCTTCTTTGCTACAATTCCCCTTGTCACTATTTAATAGCAGTCTTAAAAAGGATGTAATAAGATGTGTATATTAAAAACTTCTGAAAACTTATGTTATAAAGGCTTTATATCTTACCCGGAAACCAAAATTTACGAAAACCAGTTTACTTTTATAACGGGCGAAAGCGGATGCGGAAAAAGCTCCTTTTTGAAACTTTTAAACGCCAGCTCCATACCCACCTCAGGTACTGTCTTCTATGAGGAAAAAAACATACAGGACCTTGAAATACTTGATTACAGAAAAACTGTTCTTTTGGTGCCTCAGGAAGTTTTTCTCTTTGACGGAACCATACTTGATAATTTCAATACCTACCGAAAATACAGCCAAAGGACTCCCTTAAGGGCAACGGAAGCCGAGAAATTTTTAAATATATGCTGTGCGGATTTCTCTCCTTCCTCTTCCTGCCAGACATTATCCGGCGGAGAAAAGCAGAGAGTATTTTTGTCCATATTTCTTTCGTGTATGCCAAAGGTAATACTGCTTGACGAGCCTACGGCGGCCCTTGACGAAAAGACATCTATAAATCTTATGACTAATCTCAAAAAATTCTGCCAGGACGAAAAAATCACAGCCGTAGTTGTATGCCACAACAATGACCTGGTAAATAAATTTGCCGATAATGTAATAAGATTCGGAAAGGAAGGAAAATTATGAACGGAGCAGCAGAACTTGAAATAAGCCAGTTTCTGCTCATATATGCTCTTTTGCTGATTACTGCCTTTATTATGAAGAAGTGCAAAGTCAATCAGACAAAACAGCTTGTTGTTTCGAGCATTAAAATGACCGTACAGCTTATAATAGCCGGTCTTATACTGACATACATATTTGAAAACCCGCACCCTGCCTTTACTATGCTCTATCTGGCAGCAATGACAGGATTTTCGATACACAGGGTAATTTCCAAAAACAAGGAACTTAATATAAGATTTAAAGTATCCATAGGAATATCCATTGCCTTATCCGGCATATTTGTGCTTTTATACTTTATCTGTGCCGTAGTGAGAGAGGACATATTTAATCCTCAGTATGTCATTCCCATATCGGGAATGATAATGGGAAATACTATGACCGGAGTTTCCCTCGGAGTTAAGGCCTTTAAAGAATCTCTATCGGACCAGCGTGCAAAAATAAATGCCCTTATATGTATAGGAGCCTCTCCAAAGGACATACTTCTGCCCTTTGTGCGCCAGGCCCTTGAAACGGCTATGCTTCCTACCCTTAACACAATGGTAGGTATGGGAATAGTTTCTCTTCCCGGTATGATGACAGGACAGATACTGGCAGGCACAATGCCTCTGACTGCCATTTTATATCAGATATCCATGATGATAGCCATATGCACATCGGTAACGGCTGCCTGCTTTGGTTCCCTTTATCTTGGATACAAAACTCTTTATGACCATAAAAGCCAGATAATCGATTTTTGATATTTCAGACCGGAATTTTTTCCGGTCTTTTTTGTTTTTACCGGTATTATAAAACATTACAAATTTTCATAGTTAATAGAGCATTTCAAATGCACTTTACACTGCTTTTTTAGGCATTTATTGACATCATCTTATGTATATAATATATTTAATTCAGAGTTTTACTCACATACAAAACCATAATATCTGATATTGAAACAGCCAGATAATAAGCTGTATAAATCGGAGGCACAAAATGAAAAAGAACCTGCTTTTTGACCTTTTCTGGTCCTTTGCAAAAATAGGACTGTTTACATTCGGCGGAGGATACGCCATGATACCTTTAATTGAGGAAGTATGCGTAGAAAATAAGGGCTGGATAACCAGTGATGAGCTGTCTACGATAACGGCCATTGCCGAGTCAACACCGGGACCCATAGCCATAAACTGTGCGACCTTTACCGGATATGCCCAGGGCGGATTTGCCGGAGCCCTCAGCGCCACCTTCGGTA
>CABPCX010000129.1 GCA_902406135.1 uncultured Eubacteriales bacterium | reverse complement strand
TATACGCCAAGGTATGGTATATTTAAGTCCCTGACACCAAAGGTTGACGCACTTACCTGATTAAGCAGGTCACCCAAAAGGCACAAGTCGATGTCCTTGGCAGTCTTTCCGTCCTTATTGGCCACCCTTATAAATGTCTCCCTCACAAGTTTGCTTTCCGCCATTTCCCAGGACATTTCGCCATACATATCGTCCTCAAGGACCATATCAAAAAGCCCTTTTAATGGACCCTCTCCTTCTTTTCTTCCTGCCGTCGAAGATGCGGCGGTTATATAAACTTCACTTTCCAGTTTTACGGTATGTCTTCCTATTCTCTTATTTTTATCCATATTCATCTCACCAATCCGGCTATATAATATACTATTCCAACACCGATAGACGTTATTGTGCCATATACTATGACAGGTCCGGCCACCTGAAACATTTTTGCTCCAAGTCCGAATATCCAGCCCTCTTTTTTGAATTCAATGGCCGGAGAAGCCATGGAGTTTGCAAAGCCCGTAATGGGCACAACGGTTCCCGCCCCGCATACTTTTCCTATTTTTCCAAATAAGCCAAAGCCAGTAAGCAGTACGGCTGCTGCTATAAATATAAGTGATACGGCTAAGCCTGTTTCGTCAGCAGACAGTCCCTTTGACATAAAATAATTTCTAAGCATCTGCCCTATCGTACATATAAATCCTCCCGATAAAAAAGCCTTAATACAGTCAGATAATATCGGACTTTTAGGAGAGGCTTTTTTGACCATTTCGCCGTACTCCTTACGGCGTCTGTATTCTTCTTTTGAATCCATAAAATCCTCCTACATCAATGAATAAAATCCTTTTATCAAAAAATACATAAGCGACCCCAGTGCTTTACCCAGTGCAAAAGACATAACTATGGCACTTATGCACCCTTTAAGCTTGAGACGTTTCATAAATATCGGAAAAACATTCAGCACTTCGGCTATGGACACTGCCAGCTCGCCAAAAAATACCCCTATGCACAGACTGAATATTGCCGCGACAACCGCACCTAAGGGAATGTAAAAATTTATATACAGGGTAAGGGTCCCGGCAATTCCTCCGAATATTATAGCTTCTTCATACAGCATTATCTTATCCAGTGTTTTTGTTTTTTCTGCCATTCTGGGGATTATTCCGACTGTGGCTATAAGCGTAAATACGCCTCCCGAAACAACAACTCCTGACCCTATTCCAAACAATATAAGGACAATATATTTAATTATTTCCATTGTTTTTCTCCTTGCCAAGCCTGTCTATTATACTGTCGGCGGATTCCTTTGCATAAGTAGTCATTTCAACTTCAATGGGAGTAGGGTCTCTGGAAATCTTTTTCATTCCAAAGTGGTTGAAGAATATTATTATGCCCGCGGCAAGGCCTATACTGTATGGTATATATATGATGTATGGTTTTGATGCCTCGAATCCAAAAAATATCCTGTACATATTTTGAAATACCGCAGGCATCTGAGCATCTGAGTGAAAACTCATTATAGCTGTCATTGCCCCGCCAAAAAGCACGGTACATACAAATATTATTTTTATTTTTTCTAAAATTTTATTCTCATTTTTAGGTCTGGCAAAATACTCTATTAGCGTTTCCGTTTCACCGATGTACTGTATATCAGCATCCGGATATGCCTTTGATACCTTTTTTACAATATCGATAGCCGAAACAAGATACTGCCCGTCCTTATTCTTATCTATCTCAAGTAAAACCAGGTTTCCGATATTTTTATTTTTTTCATTCTCAGGAACACAGCATACCTCGGCAATATCACTTAAAATAACAGCCTTTCTTTCAGTAAGTGATATCTTTTGTGACGGTTTAATAAATATTTCCACCATATCACCTCCGTTAAGAAAAGTATGTGCATTAAAGCTTCGATTATACGATATAAAAATTTTGACCGTGGATTTTTAATTTGATAAAATATATAAAACCTATTTAATATGTGCATAAAAAGAGAGGATTAATAAATTACATTCATCTATACTTTAAGCGTGGAGTTGATTTTATGGAGTGGATTGACAGACTGAATGATGCGGTAAAATATATCGAAGAAAATATATATGACGGCATTGACCTTGATACGGCTGCCGAAAAAGCCTGCTGTTCTTTATATCATTTTCAGAGAATGTTTTCTTATGTATCGGGCATACCCCTCTCGGAATATATCCGCAGAAGAAAAATGTCTCTGGCTGCCATTGACCTCATAAACGGAGAAAAAATAATCGATACCGCTTTAAAATACGGTTATTCGTCTCCTACGGCATTCAACCGGGCATTTAAAAGCATCCATGGCATCGCTCCGTCTATGGCAAAATCAAAGGGCACGGCTCTGAAATCCTATCCTCCAATCACCTTCAAAATAACGATTAAAGGAGCAGATGAAATGAATTTTAAAATCGAAAAGAAGGAATCTTTCAGAATCATTGGAAAAACAGTCCCCATGGACAAAAATATCGAAAAAAACTTTGCAGAAATTCCCATCTTTTGGGGTAAAGCTGCCGTTGACGGTACTATAGATAAACTCTGTACCGTTATGAGTCCAGATTTAAAGGGCATCTTAGGCGTCAGTGTATGCCAGAAAGATAATGACTGGAAATATTTTATTGCGGCTGTTTCGGACAAATCCATTGAAAACTTTGAGGAATATATCATACCTGCACATACCTGGGCAGTATTTGCCGGGAGCGGTCCCTGCCCTAAGGCCATACAGGAACTTGAAAAAAGAATTTTTACCGAGTGGTTTCCTTCATCGGGATATGAATATGACGAAGGGCCCGACATTGAATTATATTTAACTCCAAATCCCAGTGAAGCTGTATTTGAAGTATGGGTTCCTATAAAGGAAAAATAAAACATAATTTAAGGGCCTGCCCCTTTGGGCAGACCCTTTTTTTCTGATAATTTTATTATCTCTGAGAATCCATTTTATTTATGCAGTCTTTGATACGTTTAAGGCCTTCCTCTAAAATTTTTCTAGGGCAGGCAATATTTATACGCTCAAAGCCCTCTCCGGCTTTTCCAAAAAGATAGCCTTCATCAAGCCATATTTTGCCTTCATACTTTAACGTTTTGTGCAGTGTCCTGCTGTCTATTTTATAATCACTGAAGTCTATCCATACAAGATATGTGGCGTCAGGCACCATTACCTTGGCTTTAGGAATATTTTCCTTTACATAATTCAGGAGGAATTCAAGATTTCCGTTTATATATTCCATAAGACTGTCAAGCCACTCGTCTCCGTATTTGTATGCAGCCCTTATGGCTTCAAGCCCAAATGTTCCTGCTTCTCCGTAGTCAAAGCCCGATGCTGTCATATAATCAGCATACATTTTTCTAAGCTCAGGATTCTTTATTATTACGGATGATATCTGAAGCCCAGCCAAATTAAAGGTTTTTGTGGGCGCCGTACATATAATACTGTTATCAACGATATCATCACTGAGAGTACCAAAGGAAATATTTTTTTTGCCGGGATATACAAGGTCACAGTGTATTTCATCGGCTATGACTAAAACATTGTTTTCAAGACATATCCTGCCTATTTTTTCAAGTTCTCCCCTGCTCCAGAGCCTTCCTCCCGGATTTTGGGGACTGCAGAGATAAAACATTTTTACAAGCGGGTCTGCCGCCTTCTTTTCAAAATCCTCAAAATCTATCTCATATCTTCCGTTTTTATTTAAAAGCACGCTGTTTACCGCTTCAATGCCGTTTCTTTCGGCTGATTTAAAAAACGGATAATATACAGGAGAATTCATAAGTATTTTTTCTCCGCTTTTAACGAATATTCTGGTAAATGCGTGAAGCGCAGGCACTATTCCGGGACTAAACTGTATCCATTCTTTTTCTATTTCCCAGTTGTGGCGTCTTTTAAACCAGCCTGTTATGGCTTCATATACATCATCAGTGTAAACTGAATATCCAAATACACCGCTCTGTGCTCTGTTTACCAGTGCGTCAACAATAGGTTTTGCTGTCCTGAAGTCCATATCCGCTACCCACATGGGAAGTATTCCGTCATCCGCTAAGTCCCATTTGCAGCTTAATGTATTTTTTCTGTCAACTATTTCGTCAAAATCGTATTTCATATTTCCCTCCGGTGGTATCTCTTATGTTTCTTGAATTATTTCCAGCCTTCAAAGTGGCTTACTCTCCAGCCTTTATCTGTTTTTATAAGCTCAAATTTATATTCCTCGCTCCAGTTATAGTCGCCTTCTATACCTGACTGCTTAAATTTTTCCTCAGTATCATATACTGCTTCCCATGAGTAATTGGCAATTGCCTTAAACTCTATCTTGTCATCACTCTCGCTTACAAGCTCAAACTGTTTGTCCTTATAGGATATATTTGTTCCCCTTGCAGCGTCTATCCAGCATAATTTTCCATCGCTCGTCTTAAGATATGCGGAATCAGCCGATAACTGTATTTCATTAAGGGCATCTCCGGTAAATGTTGATTTTAAATAATCCTTAAAATCAGAGTAGTCATAATCTGTCTTGAATGCGGCTCCTCTTTCTTCACTGCCCTCAAAATCAGTTGTCTTATTTTCTTCACTTGCTGTAAAATTAAAGCCCGTTGAAATATTAGTGTTAAAATAAATATACTCGGCCTTTTCAAAAAGTTCCTTATTTTCATCGGATAAAAATTCGGGCGGCTGCTCCGTACTCATATCCGCACTTACTGCCTCTTCAAAAGCTGTTTTACTGCTATCGGCCTGCTGTGTATTTTCACTTCCTGCTCCGTCGCCGGTTTGTGTCTTCGCAGTACATCCTGCTAAAAGTAAAATTGATAAAGCTAAAGGTACAAATTTTTTCATAAAGTCATCTCCTTTATATAGTTATATATTTGTTTTGTTCGCTTATATTTTAACTTATATATAACTGTATATAAATGACATTAATCTTAAAAATATCCGTCTAATTTATGTTCGTTTTTACAAATTCCCAGAACTTCGACGCTATTGAAGAGCGGTAAGCATTTTTATGGGCCGTAAGATATATTTCGGATGACATACGCTCATCGTCTATCTCAAGGGTAACCATTTCTTCATTTCTAAGCATTCCGAGGGCAGATTTGGGGATTATGCCTATTCCCATACCCTTTTCAGCCCAGAATGCAGTTGTCCTGGCATCTTCATTCAAACATACTATATGAGGGCTGATACCTTTATCCTCAAAAATCTCTAAAAATATCTTTACCCATCTTTTATATACTATAAGAGGCTTTTTCCCGATGTATTCTATGGATGCCATACCTTCCGTATTCTCGAAAAATTCCCTGCTTCCTACAGCATACATCTTTTCTTTTTTAACAGGTATTATATCCATACTGTCATAATTAAAGGGTGTTCTGACAAAGGCCATATCCAGCAGATTTGACCTCAACATATCAACCGTATCATAGGTATTTGCCTCGCAAAGCTCATACTGTACCCCTGGGTATTTATCATGGAAAGGTTTAAGCCATGTATCCAGAGCGATATTTCCAACCGATGAAACTACTCCCAGTCTCAAAACGCCTTTCATTCCACTGCTGTAGTCCTTTATTTCTCTTTTTATAGTATCAGTCATACTTATGAGCGCTGATGCCCTTCTGTAAAGTATATCACCGGCTTCCGTAAGCTGTATCTTCCTTGCGCCCCTTTCAAATAATACGCATCCAAGTTCATCTTCAAGATTATGTATCTGGCTGCTTAAGGGCGGCTGGGATATATGAAGTTTTTTTGCAGCCGCTGAGATATTTCCCTCA
>CABPCX010000128.1 GCA_902406135.1 uncultured Eubacteriales bacterium | reverse complement strand
TTCGGAGTCACTGGTTTTCAAGACCAGCTCCTTAAACCACTCGGACACCTCTCCACAAAATTTTCTTTAATTTTACATCGTTCACATTTGCTGCGAACAATAGATATAATACACGTTAAATTTCATTTTGTCAACACTTTTTTAATAATATTTTATTTTTTTATTATCCACACTTAATATTCCCTTAAATTAGGGCTTTTCTGCCCTATTCGGATAAAAAAACAGCTCCGCTTAAAGCGGAGCTGCAATAATTTTTTCTTAGAAATAGAATGCACAAGCAAGAGTGAAGATAAACAGTAATATGTCTATTACACTCATTTTAGCTTTATTATCGTCGCTCATACTGATATCTCCTTTCACAATTACAAATCAATTACATGTAGTATCCAGGGAATATTACGAGTGTGTAAAGTAAACCTGCAATCATTTCTGCGATCATAAGAACTACAAGGGCAGGGATAACCTTTCTCATGATA
Organism: uncultured Eubacteriales bacterium; assembly: GCA_902406135.1. GTDB lineage: Bacteria > Bacillota > Clostridia > Lachnospirales > Anaerotignaceae > Metalachnospira. The sequence goes on along the minus strand of CABPCX010000128.1, from coordinate 5,329 downwards.
ATACCTTCCTGGTTCTGGAAATTAACAGTAGCACAAACAGCAATAACGTTGTTAGGGCAAATCATATTACCAAGAGCTCCACCTGATGAGTTGAGCGCTGTACAATATGCAGGGCTGATGCCAAGAAGCTGAGCAGCTTCAATATGCATAGGATGGAACATAATATTTGAACCAAGTGTTGTACCTGTCATGAATGAACCAATACATCCGATAAATACAGCAGCAGCGGGATATCCGTTTCCTACTACAGCAGCGAGTGCTTTTGCAAGGATTGAAAGCATACCAGCTGATTTCATAGCTTCTGCAAGACCTGAAAGGAATGCCATAGCTATGAGAGCTCCGATAACGCTCTTGAATGATACTGCAACACATTTGTGGAAGTTCTTTGTATAGCCAAGAACAATTGAACCAATGAAGCAAACCACGATGATAGTTGTACCGATCCAAACAGCGAAACCTCTTCCGTATAACCATGATCCTTCAAGACCAAAACGAGCGCAAGGAAGAGCAACAAGAAGGAGTGCGTATGTAAATACAGCTTTCCATGCAGGGATAGGGCTCTTATCTGCAGGAGGAGCGGCAACGAACTCTTCAGGAGTCTTAAGGTTAGCAGCTTTAAGATAGATAAAGTCAACTGCAACGATTATAAGACCTGAAATTATAGATGTAAACTCGAAACCGATTGTATGTGTAACAGCAATCATAGCTGCTGCACCAACAACACTGTTTATGAAAAGGAAAGGAACAAGTCCTTTGAAACCTTTTTTACCATAACATACAGCTGTGATAACCCAAGGGCAAAGGAATGCGCCAACAGCATTAACTCTAGCTGTAGCTCTTGAAAGCATATTATAAATTTCACTTACTGTCATGCTGTCAAGTGCGGGCCAGTTGTAAACAGCTCCTCTTCCTTCTGCAACCATAGCAGCGAAACCACCTGAACATGTAAGACCAGCAGCACCCCATGATGACCAGATACCGTTGGCGATAAGTGATGAAAGAACCGCAAATACAGGGCTGATACCAAGACCAACAAGGGCGGGAGCAGCAACGGCAGCGGGTGTTCCGGCACCGGCGCAACCTTCAAGGAAAGCACCGAAACCAAATGCTACAATGATAACGTGTTTACGTTTGTCATCTGTGATAGCTATGATAAGCTCTCTGATTTTATCCATAGCTCCAGTTTCGATAAGCATGTTAAGGATACAGAAAGCAGCCATGATCATGTAAACTACTTTTGTACCTGAAACTATACCTGTCCAAGCATTTGTCCAAAGTATGTCAAGACCTTCGCCGAAGTAGAACATACCAAGGATGAATGTAACAACAAACGCTATCGGCGCAACAACCTTTGCGGGCTTATTGAGCACGATAATTCCGACAAGAACTACTAAAATCGGCAACGCTGATAAAAAAATATCCATGAATAATTCCTCCTTATAAATTTGTATCGTTTTTCTGAAGTCCGGCGCGTCTTCCCCAAAACGCATAATGCCAAACCAGAATACCGAACAATAAACCGGTAAAATAAGTCCCCCGACAAACATAGTCACAGGTTTATCATTCGCATATTTTATCTTTTCAATATATTCTAATATAAAGAAAAGACCGCCTACAGCTTAATACCAGTTCACATCAAAGATACTATTATTCATCTGATGTATGGAATTTTCAAAGTACACAGAACACATAAACGGTTCTCTTATTCACGTATTTCATTATAATACCTTTTGTGAATTAACACAAGTTAATTTTCATTTTATTGCAATAATCAGATATAATGCAATATTTTTTCGAGTATTTATCGTTAATTTTTTATCGAATATCCACAATAATATTCGGATATGATATATGTACATATTATGTATAGTAGACATTAACTTGTATAATCATCTTTCGGTCATATTACCACATACACCATATGTGTTATAATATGTTATAATAAATTACAGACTGAAATATAGGAGGTAAAAATATTGGTTAATATATTAAACAGATTCCTGAAATATACAAACATATGCACTACGTCTGATGAATCATCAGAAGCTTTTCCCAGCTCGCCATTTCAGCTGGCCTTCGGAGAAGCCCTGGCGGAAGAGTGTAAATCCATAGGACTTACGGATGTAAAGCAGGATAAATACGGATATGTGAGTGCATATCTCCCCTCTAATGTAAAAAAGGACTCACCGACAATATGTTTTATAGCCCATATGGACACAAGTCCCGATGCATCAGGCTTCAACGTGCGTCCCGTTATAACAGAAAACTACAGTGGAGGACCAATACAGCTTAAGGACGCAGTACTCAGTCCTGAAGAGTTCCCGGATTTGAATAATTATATCGGTGAGACCATAATATCTTCCGACGGCACTATCCTTCTGGGCGCCGATGATAAAGCAGGCATAGCGGAAATTATGACGGCTTTAGAAGATATTATAAAATATGATAAGCCCCATTGTAATATACGTGTACTTTTCACACCGGACGAAGAAATCGGAAAGGGAGTAGACTTCCTCGATGTACCTTCACTTGGCTGTGATTTTGGATACACCATAGACGGAGGCACCATAGGCGAGCTTGAATACGAAAACTTTAATGCAGCTTCAGCCGAAATTACAATAAAGGGAAAAAGCGTACATCCCGGCACCGCAAAGGGTGTTATGCTCAATGCAGCACTTATAGCTTCGGAGTTTGTATCAATGATGCCCGAAAACGAAACTCCTTCCACAACAGAGGGATATGAGGGATTTTATCATCTTTCAGAAATAAGCGGCGGTGTTTCAAAGGCAAAGGTATGCTATATAATCCGAGACTTTGACAGCGATAATTTTGAGCGTAGAAAGAAATTCATTGAAGATACCGTAAATAAGCTTAATGTTAAATACGGAAATATACTTCAGTTAGAAATACGTGACCAGTACAGAAATATGCATGAAGTTATCGAAAAGAATATGTATATAATCGACCTGGCCAAAAAATCCATGGCCGATACGGGCATAACTCCCATCATACAGCCCATAAGGGGCGGCACTGACGGAGCAAGACTTTCATTTATGGGTCTGCCCTGCCCCAACATATTTACGGGAGGCCACAATTTCCATGGTCCCTATGAGTTCATACCCCTTTCATCAATGGAAAAGGCCGTTGAGCTTATAACAAAAATAGCGGAAAATGCGCTGTATATCTGATAAAAAGCATTGATATTCATAACTTTGCATCGGCTTATGCATTTGGGTATTGATTTATAAAATAAACTGTGTTAGAATATGTCCAGTTTAATATTTGGCTATGACGGAGACAATTCAGTCCTTACCGGTTACAACCGCAGAGAGTGTGCGTTTGGTGCGAGCACACAGCACGGTTATGGATCACCTACATCTCAAGAGCCTTGGAAAACCACGGTTTATGCCCGTTACAGCATATAAAGGCGTTGATTGACGCAAATTAAGGTGGTACCACGAACAAGCTCTCGTCCTTTTCAGGATGTGAGCTTTTTTTGATATATACAAAGTTTTCTAAGTTCGTACGGACCGCGGAATAAAATTAAAGGAGTGTATTTGATGGAAAACGCATTTGAAGTATTGAAGGAAAGAGGCTTTATAGAGCAGCTCACACATCCCGAAGAAATCGAAGAATTATTCGGCAAAGAAAAAATCACATTCTATATCGGATTTGACCCCACAGCAGACAGTCTTCATGTAGGCCATTTCCTTACAGTAATGGCAATGAGCCATATGCAGAGATGCGGACACCGTCCTATCTGTCTTATGGGCGGCGGCACAGGAATGGTTGGAGACCCCACAGGAAAAACAGATATGAGAAGAATGATGACTGTTGAGGAAATCGACCATAATGTTGAGTGCTTTAAAAAACAGCTTTCAAGATTCATCGACTTTTCAGATGACAAGGCCATAATCGTAAATAACGCTGACTGGCTCAGAAACCTTAACTACATCGAATTTTTAAGAGAGATAGGTTCCGTATTCTCAGTAAACAAGATGCTTACAGCTGAATGTTTCAAGACAAGAATGGAAAAGGGACTTTCATTCCTTGAATTTAACTATATGATAATGCAGAGCTACGACTTCCTTGAGCTCAACAGACGTTACGGCTGTGTAATGCAGCTTGGCGGAAACGACCAGTGGTCAAACATTCTTGGCGGCGTAGACCTCATAAGAAGAAAAGAAAACAAACCTGCATACGGTATGACATTCCAGCTTCTTACTAACAGTGAAGGCAAGAAGATGGGTAAAACAGAAAAAGGCGCCGTATGGCTTGACCCTGAAAAGACATCACCCTACGAATTCTACCAGTACTGGAGAAACGTTGGTGACAAAGACGTTGAAAAATGTCTTAGACTCCTTACATTCCTTCCCATGGACGAAGTCAGAAGACTTGGCACCCTTGAAGGAAGCGAAATCAACAAGGCTAAAGAAGTTCTTGCTTACGAACTTACAAAGATTGTACACGGCGAAGAAGAAGCTAAGAAGGCTGACGTTGCTGCAAAGGCACTCTTTATGGGCGGAAACGCAGGCGGATCAATCCCTACAACAGAAGTAAAGGCTGAAGACCTTGAAAATATGGATATCCTCAGCGCCCTTGTTCTTACAAAGCTTACTCCTTCAAGATCAGAAGCAAGACGTGCCGTTCAGCAGGGCGGTGTAAAACTCAACGACGAAAAAGTTGACAATATCGAGCTTAAGATTACAGAAGATCTTTTCAAAGACGGAATTGTTACTCTCCAGAGAGGAAAGAAATCATTCCACAGACTTAAACTTGTTTAATAAACTAAAAACCGCAGACTTATGTCTGCGGTTTTTTATATATCTGCAATTCATTTTTTGATAGAACATATTAAGTCTGGCTTTTAGCCTGCCGCAGACCTTATGATGACAATAAAAAAAGCAGAAGTTTCAATATTCTTTGAAGCTTCTGCTTTGTATTTTTTAATGTTTTCAAGCCCTGGGATGGGTCTTGTTGTATACTTCTTTTAATCTGTTCTTATTGAATCTGGCATACATCTGAGTTGTGGAAATATCGGAATGCCCCATCATTTCCTGGACGGACTGGATATCGGCTCCGTTTTCAATAAGATGAACCGCAAAGGAATGTCTGAGCATATGCGGTGTTATCTCGGTCTTGATGCCGGCTTTTTTCGCATATCCCTTTATTATTTTCCAAAAACCCTGCCTTGTCATAGGATGGCCGAAACAGTTTACGAATAAAGCCTCTTCTTCCTCATCTCTGAGCATACTCATTCTTGCCTTCTGCATATACAGGTCCACAGCCTCAAGTGCCTTTGAGCCAAGAGGAATTATCCTTATCCTGT
>CABPCX010000127.1 GCA_902406135.1 uncultured Eubacteriales bacterium | reverse complement strand
CTTCTCCATGTTCTATGCGGACACGCACACAGTGGCGTATATAGCCTTCAAGAACAACCTGTCCTGCCTTATGAAGGGCAGACTTTGCGGCGTTTATCTGAGAGAGTATATCCTCGCAGGGAATATCTTCATCGACCATTCTGTCTATGGCCTGTACCTGGCCTATTATTTTTTTCAGACGTCTGTGCAGATTTTCAGAATCCATACACTGTTTCATTATGGCACCTCCAATACCTAAAGGGGTATATGTTAATTATCCATAGGCTGATACAGTATGTCAACAAAATATTTCAGGCGTTAGGGCGTGAAGGGCAGCCGGCCCTTATAAATGCCATATAGTTCAAAAGCAGGTCGGCATATTTTCTGAATTTTGGCAGATAATCTTCACTCAGGTCAGTGCTTACCCAGTCCAGAATAAGCCCTATAAAGGCATTTGAAAATAAATCCGAAATGGCATCCGCATCATCCGATGAAACGGATGTATCGCTAATATTGTTTTTTATTATTTCAAGTATTATGGGCTGTATACATTCTTTCAGCCTTATAATAAGATACTCCCTTTTTAGAGAACGGCATGTATTAATTATAAAATTCCTGTTGTTAAGTATGTACTGGAGAATAAGCCCGTAATCATCCGTATCGACTGACGGGTCGCGCATCTTTTCGATTATGTCTCCTGTCTCATAGGAATACAGCCACTGAAGCAGGTCGTAGGTATCATGGAAATGATAGTAGAAGGTCTGTCTGTTTAGACTGCATTCACTGACTATGTCCTTAACGGTTATTTTATCCAGGGTTCTTTTTTCAAGCAGTGACTTCAGAGACATAGCCAAAGCTTTTTTTGTTGTAAGCGACATATTTAACCGCCTCCTTGTTAGCGCATATTTTATTATAACATAAAACAGGCTGATTTCCGTATTAGAAAAAACAGATAACAAAAAACACCAATGTTAAAAGGCACCTTTATAAGGTGCCTTTTGGCGGGGTTAAGAGGAGTTAATTTGTTTCTTTATCTGCAAGTTTTTCAAGTATTAGGTTGCTTCTTTCAATGAACTGAGCCATTTCCTCTGATGTGAGAGGTTTCTGGCCCATAAGGGCAAGGTCGTAAACCTGACGGCATATAAGCTTGGTCTCTTCCTCTTTACCGGGTTTATTTTTGAGCTCTTCAAGAGCCTTTATAAGTTTATTGTTTCCATTTAATATAAGAGTTTCCTCCACTATTGTATTTCCGTAAAGAGCTTTGAGATTATCATCGTATTTGTATGTTTCAAGCATATCCATCAGACGACGTTCCTTCTCGGAAAGAAGAATCATTGCCGATATGGATGAATCCTTTATATTCTCAACTTTAACATTAAGTTTGTCCTTTGAAAGGATTCCTGAGAATAATGTTTTGAACTCATTATTCAGTTCTTCATTTGTTTCGTTATCGCTTTTAAGTGTTTCTGAAAGGTCGGAATCTATTCTCTCCATTGTGAATTTGTTTTCTCCTCTGTATTCGAGGTAGTTTACAAAGGGCTTATCTATAGCCGAGGGGAGAATCAGGGCTTCCATACCCTGGCTCTTGAAGAGGTTGATATACTGTATCTGCTGGTTTTCGTCAGTTACATAATATACTTTGTTTCCGTTTTTATCTTTGTTGTCTTCAATATATTCATCAAGGGTCTTATGTTTGCCCTCTGTTGTCTTGTAAAGGAGGGAGCCTTTGATCTTGTCGTAAAATTTGTCTTCCTTCATACTGCCATATTTGAAGAACAGGTTAATGTCATCACAGAATTTCTCATACTCTTCGCGATCGTTTTTGAAAAGACTGTTTATCTTATCAGCAACTTTTTTGGTGATGTATGTGGACATCTTTGCGGCATAGCCGTCATTTTGCAATGCGCTTCTCGAAACGTTCAGCGGAAGGTCGGGGCAATCTATCACGCCTTTAAGAATGAGAAGAAATTCAGGGATAACTTCTTTTATATTATCCGCGATATACACCTGGTTAGAATAGAGTTTAACGATGCCGTCTACAGCTTCCATATCACTCATCAGGCGGGGGAAATAAAGTATTCCCTTAAGTCTGAAGGGATAATCCATGTTCAAATGGATCCAGAACAGGGGATCTTTTGTATCATTGAACATGTGTCGGTAAAGTTCTTTGTACTGATCATCACTGCACTGTGAAGGATTTCTCAGCCAAAGGGGATTGGTTTCGTTAAGCGGAAGCCTGTCGGGTTCATTTTCTGTTTCCTTGTTTTCATCTTCAGTATCCTTATTGGATTCTTTTTTCAAAATGTCTGCAAGTTCATCAGCTGAAGTTACAACTTTACGATTTTTGTCATCGGCTCCCCCCTCAGACTTATCGTTTCCGTTGCTCACTTCATCTCCTTTTTCATGGACTTCCTCATTTTCTACTGTGTCGAAATAAATTTCAACAGGCATATATTCGCAGTATTTTTTAAGTGCTTCGTATAATACTGCTTCATCGGCGAATTCCTCACCGTCTTTGCCAAGGTACATTGTTATTGTTGTTCCGTGGGTCTGTCTTGTTCCGGGCTCCATCTCGTAATCGATGCCGCCCTCGCATATCCATTTAGCGCTTTCTGAGCCTTCCTTATAGGAAAGGGAATCGATTTCAACTTTATCTGCTACCATAAATGCTGAGTAGAAACCAAGTCCGAAATGACCGATTATTTCATTCTGATCATCTTCGGCTTTCTCGCCGTACTTTGCGAGGAAATCTGTAGCTCCCGAAAATGCTATCTGGTTTATATATTTTTTTATTTCATCGGCTGTCATACCGATACCGTTATCTATAACCTTGATTATTTTATTTTCAGGGTCACATACAACTTCAATACTGAATTTTTCATCGGCGGGGATATTGTCGGCCTCGCCCATCATCATAAGTTTTTTCAGTTTTGTTACGGCATCGCAGCCATTAGATACTATTTCTCGGATAAAAATATCCTTATCGGTATAAAGCCATTTTTTTATAATAGGTAAAAAATTTTCACTGTTAATAGATAAGTTTCCTTTTTCCTGATTCATTGTTAGTTACTGCCTCCGATGTTGCTTAAATATTGTTTCTAACTTTATTTTAGCACCAAAAAGATAAATGTCAATAGAAAATTAGCACTCGTTTAACGAGAGTGCTAATAAAAATTGTACAAATATAAATACAATCTGTGTTTTTTAGGTTTAAAGCCTGTCTGCGGACAAAAAACCGCTGCGGCGTTTAATTAAACGACACAGCGGATATATGGCTTAAAATGCCTTTTGAGAGCCTTTTTAGGCGGGTAGTTTTCGATTGTGCAAAATCACGAAAATATGATTTCGGCAGATTTTTTTAAAAATTGCTTCCGAAAATAAATTTTAAATATTTTCCTTTACCAGCTTCAAAAGACCGTCTGAAGTTTTTGTAACCTTGAGTACAAAATCAAATGTACCTGTCTGAGTTGCCAGGAAAAAATCCCTTTCGGGGCACTGCTCCTGATTATCGGGACGGAAAAAACGGCGTCCTTCCAGGTCCCTGAGTTTCATAAGCCTGTCTTCTATGGGATAGTCTTCATCCAGAAGAAGGGCTCGTATATATTCCGCACACCATGTATCTTCTTCGGCAGGGGAGAGGGCAGCCTTTCCCATACAAACTATGGATACGTTTTCGGGTGCGGCCTTTTTGATATACCTTGCAACGGCATATACATTTACAAAGGCAGCAGTTATTATTTCGTCGGCGTTTACGGCATTTACTATGCCCTGGGTGCCTGCGCTGGTTGTATGAACCACGTTTTTTCCGCTGAAATCAAAGTGTTCGATATTTGCCGGAGAATTGCCAAAGTCAAAACCGGGTACGATAACTTCATTTCTCTCACCGACTAAAAGACAGTCGGGAAGAATGGATTTCAGTCTAAAGGCATCATCAACACTGCCCGTTGGATATATGGCGTTGGCACCGTTATTCATAATAAAGCAGGCCGTTGTAAAAGCTCTGAAAACGTCAATAACTACAGTAAGGCCCTTTGCCTTTTTTGCGCCCTCGGTGAGCTGTAAAATTTCTATTTTCATTTCAGTATGTCCTTTAAGAAGCTTTCTGCGCCGAAACGCTCATCAAGTCCGAGATATTCGGCAATGGTAGCTCCGATATCGGCAAATGTCTTTCTTACTCCGAGATTTACGCCTTCCTTTACCTTAGCACCGCATACAAGAAGGGGAACATATTCCCTTGAATGGTCTGTGCTGGGTGTTGTGGGGTCGCAGCCATGGTCAGCGGTAATGAAAAGAATGTCGTCCTCTTTCATAACTGACCTTATTTCGGGTATCTTGCTGTCAAAATACATAACAGCCTCGGCATAGCCCTTTACGTCGTTTCTGTGGCCGTAAATCATATCTGTATCAACGAGGTTAGTGAAAAGAAGTCCCTCGAAATCCTTCTGAAGGTATTCGATTGTCTTGTCGATACCGTCGTTGTTGTTTGTTGTATGGTCTGTAACAGTCATTCCTCTGTGCTCGAAAATATCTTCTATTTTTCCTATGGCTGCAACGGTCATTCCCTTTTCCTTTAAAAGGTCAAGGAGTGTAGTTGAAGTGGGAGCAAGGGAGAAGTCCTTTCTTCTTTCTGTTCTTGTATAGTTTCCGTTTCCGCTTCCTACGAAGGGTCTTGCGATAACTCTGGCAACGGCATAGTCGCCCACAAGAAGCTCTCTTGCTGTTTCGCATATTTTGTAGAGCTCATCAACGGGGATAACGTCCTCGTGGCAGGCTATCTGGAATACGGAGTCAGCTGATGTATATACGATGGGGTATCCTGTCTTAACGTGCTCGTCACCAAGCTCATTGATTATGGCAGTACCTGAAGCCGCACAGTTTCCAAGGGTCTTGCGTCCGATGGCTGCTTCAAACTTATCCATTATTTCTCTGGGGAATCCTGTTTCAGTAAATGTAGGGAAAGGATTTTCTGTAATAATACCTGCTATTTCCCAGTGGCCTGTTGTTGTGTCTTTTCCGTTTGATGCTTCAAACATTTTTCCGTAGCAGCCCTTGGGAGAGTCTGTTTTTCCTAAAAGCTCTATATCTTCTCCTTCGATGTTTCCAAGACCGAGGGAAGCCATATTGGGAACATTAAATGCGGGATAGTTTTTCTTTATGTTTACAAGTGTGTTGGAGCCTTCATCTCCGTATTTTGCCGCATCGGGAAGTTCGCCGATTCCCACGCTGTCAAGTACAATTATTGCTGCTCTTTTCATCTTTTGTCCTCCTGTTTTATTATATCGAGTATTAATTTTGGTTTATTGGGTTTTTCGTCTTTTATTGTTACGGCATCCTTTAAATATGATGCGGCTGAAGCGCATTTTTCATCCGATGCCGAATAGATTTCCGCTAAAACGTCGCCTTTTTTAACGGTATCTCCTATACGCACCTTCATTATTATTCCGGCACCGAAATCAATGCTGTCTGCCTTTGAGGCCCTTCCTGCTCCCGTTTCAAGGGAAGCACGTCCTATTTCTGCCGTATTCATGGAGTATACATATCCGTCACTTTCTGCCTTAACCTCAGTCTTTGAAGGTGAAAGGGGAAGAAGGGAATAGTCGTTTATTATTTCGGGATTTCCGCCCTGCTGGATAAGAAGCTCACGGAACTTTTCCAGACCCTTTCCGTTGGATATGTTTTCAAGAAGCATATTTTTTCCGTCTTCAAATGTAGATACCTTTTTGGCGCTCATAAGCATATATGAACCCAGTGTAAGGGAAACTTCCAAAAGGTCTCCTGCCACATTTCCTTTAAGTATCTCAATGGCTTCAATTACTTCCAGGGAGTTTCCTATATTCATTCCGAGAGGCTGGGCCATTCCGCTTAT
>CABPCX010000126.1 GCA_902406135.1 uncultured Eubacteriales bacterium | reverse complement strand
CAGGGGGATACTTAAAATGACACTTACAAATCTTCAGCGTGCGGAAACTATCGTCCACGCACTGCCTTACATACAGAAATACTATAATAAAGTAGTTGTTATAAAATACGGCGGAAACGCTATGATAAATGAAGAGCTGAAACAGGCTGTTATGAATGACATAGTTTTGCTTTCACTTATCGGAGTAAAAGTTGTACTTGTCCATGGCGGCGGACCTGAAATAAATGATATGCTCAAAAAGATAGGCAAAAAGAGCGAGTTTGTAAACGGACTCAGGGTGACTGATGCGGAGACAATAGACACAGTGCTTATGGTTTTAGCCGGAAAGGTAAACAAGAGCCTTGTAAATCTTATTGAGTGCATCGGAGGAAAATCAGTTGGTCTCTGCGGTCTTGACGGACATATGATAGAGGCTGAAAAGCTTGATGAGGACCTTGGATTCGTAGGAAAAATAACAGATGTAAATATCGAGCCCATAACAGATTTGCTGGATAAGGGATATATACCTGTTATATCAACTTTAGGATGTGACAAGGACGGACACGTATATAATATAAATGCCGATACGGCAGCCGCAAGAATAGCCGGTGCAATGAAAGCGGAAAGCCTTATATCAATGACAGATATATGCGGTATACTTCTTGATAAGGATGACCCTTCAACACTTTTAACAAATATCAATACGGAAAAGGCCCATGAACTTATGGAGCAGGGAGTTATACAGGGCGGAATGATACCTAAGGTAGAGTGCTGTCTTGACGCTATCCACCTTGGAGTAAACAGAGTTTTCATACTGGACGGAACAAAACCCCATGCGATACTTATGGAAATGCTTACTGATGAAGGTGTGGGAACCATGTTTGTTAAGGAGGACTGAATATGAATATAATCGAAACTGACAATACTTATGTTGCTCATTCATACGGACGATTTCCCATATGTATAACCGGTGGAAAAGGCTCTATTCTATATGATGAGAATGGAAAAGAATATATTGACTTTGGTTCAGGTATAGCCGTAAATTCTTTTGGCGTTTCCGATGATATATGGAAGCAGGCTGTAATCGAACAGATAAATAAAGTGCAGCATACATCTAATCTATACTATACAGAGCCCTGTGCTGACTTAGCAAAGATGCTCTGCGAGAAAACAGGAATGAAAAAGGTATTTTTCTCAAATTCAGGAGCAGAGGCAAACGAATGTGCCATAAAAGCCGCAAGAAGATACGCTTTTCTTAAATACGGCGACGGCCACTCGACAATAATAACACTTAAAAACAGTTTCCATGGAAGAACAATAACTACACTTTCAGCAACAGGACAGGACCACTATCATGAAGAATTTACACCTTTTACCGAAGGTTTTGTATATGCCGAGCCCAATGACATAGAAGACGTAAAAAAACTGGCATCAGAGAACAAATGCATTGCGGTTATGATAGAGATAGTCCAGGGAGAGGGCGGCGTATGCCCCCTTGAGGAAAGCTTTGTAAAAGAGCTGAGAAAGTTTACGGAAGAAAATGAACTTCTCCTTATTGTTGATGAAGTACAGACAGGAAACGGAAGAAGCGGTAAACTTTATGCATATATGAATTACGGCATTGAGCCCGATATAGTTTCAACAGCCAAGGGACTGGCCGGAGGACTTCCTTTAGGTGCCACTATGTTCGGAGAAAAGGTAAAAGACGTATATACTCCAGGAACCCATGGTTCTACTTTTGGCGGAAACCCTGTATGCTCAGCGGCTGCCATAAGCGTGCTTAAAAGAATAGATGATGATTTACTAGCTGACGTAAGAAAAAAATCAGAATACGTCTTTAATGAGCTTAAAAATGCTGACGGAGTAGAAAGTGTCAGCGGAATGGGGCTGATGATAGGAATTAAGTGTACAAAGCCTGCGTCAGAAGTTGTAAAGACTTGTATGGAAAACGGTCTTCTTGTACTTACCGCTAAGGACAGGGTAAGACTTCTTCCGGCATTGAATATAGATTTTGATACCCTTAAAAAAGGTGTAGAAATTTTAAAAGAAGCTATAGCAAAATAACAAAATCCCCTAAAGCATCAAACTGCTTTAGGGGATTTTTTATATTGACAAGAAAGGCAAAAAGATTTAAAATGAACTGTGTTCAGATTGGAAGTGATATTATGAATAAGCCGGTTACATCAAAAACGGAAATTTTAGATGTAAGCAGAAAAATTATATTTGAAAATGGCATAGACGCACTTAATATGCGTGAAGTAGCTGCACAGTGCGGAGCGGCGGTAGGGTCCATATATAACTATTTTCCGTCTAAAGCAGAGCTTTTAAGTGCTACGGTTGAAAGTATATGGGCTGAAATTTTTAAGCCCATGGAAGAAATTTCAGGCTTTGAAAGCTTCGCTGAATGTATATCATCAATGTTTGATGTTATTAAAGCCGGAGATGAAGAATTCTCAGGATTTTTTGATTTCCATTCTTTGAATTTTTCCGGCAAAGAGAAGGAAAACGGCAAAGAGGTTATGAAAAAGTATATTAGCACTCTTGAGGAAAGACTTGCTTTTATACTTAAAAATGACAAAAATGTACGTAAAGGCGTATTTGACAACGGTCTGACTGAAGAAAAATTTGTAAGTTATATTTTTGACCTTCTTATAATCAGCCTTATGGATAAGGAAGATAACTGCAGGTCTTTGATTGAACTGATAAATAACTGCATATATTAAATACCTGCCAAAAAAGCGGGTATTTTTTAAAAACTAAAATGAACAAAGTTCAATATGCCTTTTTAAGGAGGAAAAGCCTTTGGTAAAAAAGAGAACATTATTATTGATAGCGGCACTTGTATGGATGATTGCCGGTCTGAACATCGTAAGAATAGGATTTATAGAATACATAGGATATCTTAAGATTATGAATTTTATATTTTCAGCCGGAATATTTATTGTGTTTTGGGTGTTTGTATTCAAAAAACTTGTAAATAAGCATACAAAAAGAATTAAAAATTTTGACAGTGAAAAACAGTATTTCTGGAGATTTTTTGATTTGAAATCATTTCTGATTATGGCGTTTATGATAACCTTTGGGTTAAGCATAAGAATATTTAATCTTATGCCTCAGGTTTTCATTGCTGTTTTTTATACCGGGCTGGGACTGGCATTAACTTTAGCAGGTTTTAAATTCAGTGTAAGCTATATTCAGTTTGATATATGATACGTAGGAGGAATTTATTATGCAGGCAATAGGAGAAACTATATTTGATATTGTTTATTTGATTTTGGTAATATCCCTTGGAATAAGAATGATACGCAGCAGTAACGGAAACAAACAGTACCGTTTATTCGGCATAACTGCAGTAGTACTTGGATGCGGTGATGCCTTCCATCTTGTCCCCAGGGTAATTGCTCTCTGCACTACGGGACTTGAAAACTATACAGCTGCCCTTGGTATAGGAAAATTTGTTACTTCAATTACTATGACTGTTTTCTATGTGATTTTATACCATGTATGGAGAATGCGTTATGATGTAAAAGACAGCAAAAATCTTACGGTCATTGTATATATTCTGGCAGCGGCAAGAATAATTTTATGCCTTTTCCCTCAAAACGGATGGACCAGTGCGGCAGCTCCTCTTTCTTGGGGAATTTACAGAAACATACCGTTTACTATCCTTGGAATTTTAATAACAGTATTATATTATAAAAGTGCAAGAGCAAATAATGACAGTAAATTTAAAAAACTTCTGGCTGGCAATCGTAATAAGCTTTGGTTTCTATCTCCCGGTTGTTTTATTTGCCGATGCAGTACCTGCCATAGGAATGTTTATGATACCAAAGACCTGTGCGTATGTGTGGATGGTGCTTATGGGATTAGGGCAATGAAAAACTAAAAGTAAATATATTGAAAAAAGAGAAGCTGTTTCCGTCAGGAAAAACTTCTCTTTTTTACTATGGGGTCTAACAGATAAAGGCAGGTTTGTTAGAAAAAATTTATCATTTAACTATTTTAGAAATCGTTTTAAAGTGAGGCGTACCGGCTGCATATGTGAGCTCAAAAAGAGCAGCTTCGGCACTTGTAATAAATGCGCCTTCGCCCATGGCTCTCTTTACGGCTATGTCTTTATCTTTAGTCTTTCTTGAAGCTATACAGTCCTCAACAAGAAGAACATTAAAACCTTCAGCCTTGAGGTCTATTACGCTCTGAAGAACGCATACGTGGGCCTCAACGCCGCATACAAGAATATTCTTTTTGCCGAGAGCTTTTACAGCGGCATTTATTTCTTCGGTGCATATACCGCTGAAAGTGAGTTTTTCATAAGGATGATAACTGTCTCCCATACATTCGCATATTTCCTGAACAGTTGGGCCAAGACCCTTAGTATACTGCTCGGTTACTATCATGGGTATGCCGAGTTCTTTTAATCCTTTTAAAAGTTTTTTAGAGTTATCCATCAGTTCTTCAAGCCCGCTCATGGCCGGAAGAAGTTTTTCCTGATAGTCTACAACAAGAACAGCAGTGTCATTAGCATTGATCCTCATTACTTTCATCTCCCTGTATAATAATTGGTAGGACAATTATAACATAAATATAAGTGTTTTTCAACAAAAACTATATGTCTTTCTTAAAAATACAATAAAAATAGCCGCTGTATGAAAACAGCGGCTGTAATTTTAGAATTTACCCTTTGCAAGAGCAGCTTTTTTCTTTAATGTTGAAAGTCTGTTTAAAGCTTCATAGAGAGTATCGTCATTCTTTGCAAAGTGGAATCTTATATAGTTATTGATATCTTCACGGAAGAAGCTTGAACCGGGTACAGCGCCTACGCCGACTTCCTTTGCAAGCCATTCACAGAACTTAACGTCGTCTGTAACTCCAAATTCGGATGTATCAACAAGAACATAATATGCACCCTGAGGGTCATTGTATGCAAGACCAAGGTCTTTAAGACCGTTTATGAAGATATCTTTCTTTCCCTGATAAATTCCAAGGAAGTCTTTATAGTAGTCATCGCCAAGCTCAAGGGCAGATACAACTGTTTCCATAAGAGGGTGGGCAGCACCTACTGTAAGGAAGTCATGGACTTTTTTAGCTACATCGATAATGTATTCGGGCCCAATTATGTATCCAAGACGCCAGCCTGTTATGGAGTATGTTTTTGAAAGTGAGCTGCAAGTTATAGTACGCTCAAACATACCGGGTAAATTTGAAAAATAGATATGTTTGTTGGGTTCATATACGATATGTTCATAAACTTCGTCTGTTATTACGAAAGTATCATATTTTTCAGCGAAATCAGCTATAATTTTGAGCTCATCCATAGTAAATACCTTTCCGCTGGGGTTGGAAGGATTACATACGATGATTGCTTTAGGATGCTGCTTAAATGCCGCCTCAAGAACTTCGGGGTCAAAAGTGAATTCCGGAGGATTGAGAGGAACATATATAGGGTCAGCACCTGTAAGAATAGCGTCAGCGCCGTAGTTTTCATAGAAAGGTGAGAAAACGATTACTCTGTCGCCTTCGTTGCATACTGTCATCATTGCGCACATCATAGCTTCAGTACTTCCGCATGTAACAAGTATATTTTTATCAGCATCAAGCTTTCTGCCTGAAAAATGCTCCTGTTTCTTTGCAAGGGCTTCTCTCATTCTCTGTGAACCCCATGTAATTGCATACTGATGATAGTTTTCATATGCTACCTCAGCCATTCTGTCCATAAGAACTTTGGGAGGGTCAAAATCAGGAAATCCCTGTGAAAGATTGATAGCATCGTATTCAAGAGAAATTCTTGTCATTTTTCTTATAAGAGATTCGGTAAATGTATCTGTTCTGTTGCTTAATTTAGGCATGGGATAAGTCTCCTTGTTTCGAATATTTTATCTGTCAAAAATTTTGATATAAAGCCTTCATATAATAACATATAA
>CABPCX010000125.1 GCA_902406135.1 uncultured Eubacteriales bacterium | reverse complement strand
CGCAGACCTTATTCCGGAAAATATCAAAGCGGGAGTGAATATTTTTGGAGTTGAGGGTACCAATGCGGGAGCTGAGCTGGATACACTGCACCTGTCAAAGACATTCCTTAATGTGCGAACCATAGTGAGGTTTTATGCAAAATCTAATGGAGAACTTATAAAGATAGACACAAGCAACGGATATACGAAAGATATTAGAGACGACGTTGATTTTTCAAAGGAAATACAGGTTTATATATATACCAGTTCAAGAACTTCCTATGCCGTATTTTTAAGCTTTGACAAAAATATCTTCTACATAAAACAGATAAAGAACTAATGGAGGTGAAAAATATGGCTACGCCCATAGAAAATAATACGGAAGCTTTGAAGGCTTTAAAGGCAAAGGCGGACAGTCTGCCGGGAAAAGCGGCAAATGTTCTTAAGTCTGCCGATACTGCGGTCTCTATGGATACAATATACAAAAACATAAATTTCAGGTCCGAATCCGACGCAGACATTTCTCTGGAATGTTATATAAACGACTCTCAAAGCCCTTCCGTTTACAGTCTTAAAAAGGGAGAAGAAACGGTAATCGAAAATGCCGACTTTTCCAGAAACATAAGACTTATGTGCGGAGGTTCGGAAAACGTATATTTGATGGATTTGAGCTTTAAAGACGGTATGGCGGATATATCCGTAAGCTGAAAAGAAATATAACAGATGACAGAGGGCAAAAGGCGGAATAAAGCTGGGGAAAGCTGGGGAAAGCCGGATAAACCGGTATAAACCGGTATTAATTGGTATAAATCGGTACGAATCAGGACAAACAGGACAGCGAAGGGAGATGAACGAATGGCAGAAGCGGCAGTAAAACTGATAAAGGTAAAGACCATGGTAACACTCATTATGACAGGGGTATTTGCCTATTTATGCTGCACCGGAAAGGTCGGAGTAAGTGATTTTATGACTATATTTACGGTCATAATATCCTTTTATTTCGGTACACAGCATGAAAAATCGGCACAGACAAAAACGGGAGATGAGAATTAATGGGCAGTACATGCAGAGACATTTCGGAGCTTACGCCACTGGCGCAGGAGGCCTGCAGGCTGTTTCTTAAAGAATGTGAAAAACGGGGCATTGACATATTTATAACCGAAACCTACCGCTCCCAGGAGAGGCAGAATGAGCTGTGGGAGCAGGGAAGGACAAAGCCGGGGAATATAGTGACCTGGACCCTTAACAGCAGGCATACGGGCAGAAAAGCCTGGGATATAGCCTGCAAAGGAGGGGTGCTCTATAATACCGGAATACTTTCCATGGCAGGAGCCGTCGGAAAGGAGCTGGGCATAACATGGGGAGGAGACTGGGAGACACCGGACAGGCCCCATTTTGAAATAACGGACAGCTGGAGGGCTCCAAAGGAGGAAGAAGAAGTGACACAGGAACAGTTCAATAAGATGATGGAAACATATATTGCCGAAAGAAATAAACTTTCGGCCAGCAGCTGGGCGAAGGAAGATTTGAAAGAGGCAGAGAATGCGGGCATTACCGACGGTTCAAATCCCCAGGCCTTTGCCACAAGGGAACAGGTGGCGTCAATGATTATCCGAGCCTTAAAATAAAAAATCTTTATACATCCGGCCCATAGGGGGATAGAAATAAATAATTAATTGATTTATATTTATCTCAAGGTATTATTCAATACCCTATGCGGCACAACATTTTTCATATAAGCGGTTCAGGCAGAAGGACAGAACTAGGACAATGGCCTTAAAAGCCTGTAAATACCGCAAAAAAAACGGGAAAGATTATTCTTTCCCGTTTTTTATATTACATACAGAAATCATTAAGTTCGCTTAAGGAGAGCATACGGTATACCATACCGCCGTATCTTTCCATAAATTCGGGTACGGACTGGGCGGGATAGTTTGTAACGGCCTCAGCGGTTTTGAGTTCTTCTATGCTTTGGGTTATGTCGTTTATGAGACCTTCGTTAAGTATGCTGTAAAACTGGGGTCCGAAATCGGTTTTGAATCGGTTTATGTTTTTGAGGAAAAGTTTCTTATGGTTGTTGAATAATGCAAAGTTTATGAGTTTCTGTGAATAAGGTATTTTTTCCTCGTCAATGACATAAAAATTCAAATTTTCGTTTTTTCTGCACACTTCAAGCAGGTGGTCCAGGTGGGCTTTTCTTTCTTCCACAGTCATTCTGTGCATAACGTCCGTGAAATAAAGCTCGCCGTTTTCGATGTATTTCATAATTGTGGATTTAAGTACAAAGAAATCGGCCTTTTCCTTTGAAAATATGTCATCCCACGTAACTATGAGCTTTCGGAAGAATTTCTCCATATATTCGTCAAATCCCTGCTCATAGGAAGATTTTATTATGGAATCTATTATTTCGGGAGGCAGGAAAAATTCACAGCCCCTGGCAAGGAACATCTGAAAATCCCCATAGGCATAAAAATTGCTTCTGTAGCCGGTCTGCATCATTTCCTTGGCCGTTGTTGCCATAATGAGCAGGTGGTTTATTTTGAAAAGGTTCTGGGTCTTTTCATATATGTTTTTGACTTTTTCCGGGTCGGTTATGACTACGGCAAGGGTTATTTTGCCTGAGAAATCCACGGAGCAGAGTATGGCTGCCTTATTTTTTATGACTATCAGATTCTGGTCTCTGAAATTTGAATTATCATAAAAATCAAAGGAAATATAGTGATATTTATTTATAAAGGTATAGAGCGGCAGATAGTCGCTTTTGCTGAGCTGAGATGTATTTATGCCTATTCTGACCTTTACGGGAGAGCGCATCTCCGGGTCAGGAGTAATGTCCAGCTGGGTATTTTTAAGCAGTGCGCATATATCCAGAGTGCATAATACGTCCACGGGCTCCGGAGACGTATAGAACATTGTGGGCAGCTCCCTGGTCAGATAATCCATTATTTCGTGGCGGTTTGAGAGCACACGGGCGTGGTGGATTATATTTTTCTTTATCTGGCTGTCGTTATAGGTCAGAGAGTTTTTGAATGCGTCCTTAAGAATGGTATATATGTATGCTTCCAGCTGTTCACCCTTTACGCTGACGGAAAATTCGGAACAGAAATTATCGACATCATTTTGAAGATTTATTTCATCGGCAAAGGCCTTGGCAAGGTTTCTGTTAATGGTGCCTGCCACCCTGGCGGCGGGAAGTTTTGACTTGTTGCACCACTTGCTTATATAGGATATGTCATAGCCTGCTATATCCGCCGCAGCCGACATTTTCATATCCGTAAACTTGATAAGTTTTTTCAGCAGTTCGCCGTAATCGCTCATTTTGTTATCCCTTCTTTCAATTTTCCCTATAAGATAAAATGATTATAGTTAAAAAAGTCAAAAAAGTAAATACAAATTTGTCAAATTGATTTCAAGTCAAGTCAAATAATTCTAAAAAAGAAAGTTGAATAAAACAAAGTCTCTTTGATTTCATTCCATATCAACAAAAACGGTTATATAATACATTCAACAGCAAAAATAAATGAAAAAATGCAAACCAAAAAAAGAGAGAGATTTAAAGAAAGGAAGTATTATTTATGGGAATGGAAAAATATCGTATGAGAATGCACCACGTAGGAATCGTATTACCTACAATCGAGGCTGCTAAGGAAGTTATGGACACTATCGGTGTAGAAGTTGACTACACAGGCTATGTAAAGGCATACACATCAGACCTTATCTTTACAAAATACGGCCCCAACGAAAGCCCCATCGAATTTATTATCCCCAGAGGCGGCGTTTTAGCTGAGTACAACAAAGGAAAAGGCGGAATCGCTCATATCTGTATTGAAGTTAACGACATCAAAGGCGCAACAGAAGAACTTATCTCAAAGGGATTTGAAATGCTTGAGAAGGAACCCGTTGAAGGTACAGAAGATATCATTGTAAACTTCCTTCGTCCCAAATATTCACACGGTATCCTTATTGAGCTTGCAGAAACTGTAGCACCCATAAAGAGAGACTGATATTTATAAAGCAACCCGGAGGTTTTGTATATGAGAAAAGTAAAAGTTTTATCACCGGCTGAGGCCGCAATGCTTATAAAAGACGGAGACACAGTAGCAACAGGAGGATTTGTCGGAAGCGGAAGCCCCGAGGCACTTTCAAGCGCCCTTGAGAAACGTTTCCTTGAGACAGGAGCTCCCAAAGACCTTACATATATTTACGCAGCAGGACAGGGAAACCGCGACGGCAGAGGCTCAGACCATTTTGCTCACGAAGGCTTTGTAAAGAGAGTAATTGCAGGCCACTGGAATATGGCTCCCAATCTTGGACAGCTTGCAATGGACAACAAGATAGAAGCTTACAATATTCCTCAGGGCGTTTTATGCCATATGTACAGAGACATCGCTGCTCACAGAATCGGAACAGTGACACACGTAGGCCTTCATACATTTGCCGACCCCAGAATTGAGGGCGGAAAGCTCAACAGCAAAACAACGGAAGACCTTGTTGAAGTGATAAACATCTTTGGTGAGGAAAGACTCATATATAAGACCAGACCTATAGACGTAGCTCTAATCAGAGCAACATATGCAGACGAAACAGGAAACATCTCCATGCACAAGGAAGTATGTCCCTGCGACGCGACAGCAATGGCACAGGCAGCAAGAAACAGCGGCGGTATAGTTATCGTGCAGGTAGAGAGAGTAGTAAAGGCCGGAAGCATTGACCCTAAACTTGTAAAAATCCCCGGAATCCTTGTAGATGCGGTAGTAGTATCCACACCCGAGGAGCATCAGCAGTGCTTCAATAAGGACTATGACCCTACTCTTACAGGAGAGGCATTAGCTCCCGAGGGAGCATTTGAGCCCCTTCCCCTTTCAGCCAAGAAGATCATCGGAAGAAGAGCAGCCATGGAGCTTACAGAGAACACAGTAGTAAACCTTGGTATCGGAGCTCCCGAGTATGTATCAGCGGTTGCCAATGAAGAAGGAATCGGCGACTATATGACACTTACGGTAGAGGCAGGCCCCATCGGCGGAATCCCCATGGGCGGCACACAGTTTGGCGGTTCAAGAAATGCCGACTGCTACTTTGACCAGAACGTAATGTTTGACTTCTATGACGGAGGCGGCATCGACCTTGCATTCCTTGGCCTTGCGCAGGCAGACGAAAGCGGAAACGTAAACGTATCAAAATTCGGTCCCAGGATCGCAGGCTGCGGCGGATTTATCGACATCACACAGAACGCGAAGAAAGTATTCTTCTGCGGAACATTCACAGCCGGCGGACTTAAGACAAAGGTAGAAGACGGAAAACTCGTTATTGTAAACGAAGGTAAAGAAGCAAAATTCTTAAAACAGGTTGAGCAGATAACATTCAGCGGAAAATATGCGGCAAGCAAGAGCCAGCCTGTAATGTATATAACGGAAAGAGCTGTATTCGAACTTAGAAAAGACGGCGTATATCTCACAGAAGTTGCACCCGGCATCGATGTTAAGACACAGGTAATCGACGTAATGGGATTTGAGCCTAAGATCGACGGAACAGTTAAGACAATGGACGAAAGAATTTTCAGAGATGAAATAATGGGACTTAAAAAATAAGAGGAATTAGGGAGGAAATATCAGATGAACTTTGAATTCAATGAAAATCAGAACGACCTGAGAATGATGGTAAGAGAGCTGGCTGAAAAAGAAATCGGCCCCAGAGCAAAAGAGAACGATGAAAAAGACGTATTCCCCGTAGACATCTTTAAGATGATGGCTGATATGGGACTTACAGGCATCGGAGTACCCGAAGAATACGGCGGACCCGAAGCAACAGACATCGAAAGAATGATTGCTATCGAAGAAATCGCAAAGAAAGACGGCGCTGTAGCTACAATTCTTGCAGTACACGGTATGCTTATCCAGGCTCTTGTAAAATACGGTACAGAAGAACAGAAGAAGAG
>CABPCX010000124.1 GCA_902406135.1 uncultured Eubacteriales bacterium | reverse complement strand
GAAATAACCGTTGTTAAAAGTCCCTTTTCTTCTCCTCGTTTTGCAAGGGTTCCCAGAATGTCGTCAGCTTCATAGCCTTCCATCTCAAAACAGACTATATTCATTGATTTAAGCACTTCTTTAAGAATAGGCATCTGCCCTCTTAATTCCTCAGGCATTCCTTTTCTTGTGCCCTTATAGTCCGAAAACATTTTATGCCTGAATGTGGGAGCGTGCATATCGAAGGCCACTCCTACATAATCCGGATTTTCCTCATCAAAAAGTTTAAAAAATATGTTTAAAAAGCCGTATACGCCGTTTGTATATCTTCCCTCTGAATCCGTAAGCAGGGGCACGCCGTAAAAGGCTCTGTTAACTATACTGTTTCCATCTATTATCATTAATTTTTCCGCCATTTTGTATCCTCCAAAACCGTCTGCGGTTACTTGCCCGCCTTATACTTATGTTTAAACCTAAAACCCGGTAAATATAACAGCTTTAAGTCCCCATATAAGGCTAAAATGTATTATACACTATTTTAAGTGGAATAACATTACTTTTTTATTAATTTACAGCCATACTTAAACAGTATTTACCTTATAATGCGCGTTTCTGCATAAAAATTTACAGGACAACTCAACAAATTAGGTTTCATTCATATACTGGATACATATAGCATTTCGGAGGAACCCGATGAAAAAATTTCTTTCAGCAATCACAGCGGCGGCTGCCGCTATATGCCTGGCCGTTGGATGCGCCCCTTCAAGCGGAGACGACGGACTGACAGAAGTAAGACTTAACGAAGTAGTACATTCTGTTTTTTATGCTCCCCAGTATGTGGCTCTGGCCAACGGATATTTTGAGGAAGAAGGCCTCAAGATAGAATTATCCGTCGGAAACGGCGCTGACAAAAGTATGACTGCTCTTCTTTCAGATTCGGCCGATATAGCCCTTCTTGGAACGGAAGCAGGCATATATATAATAAACGAAGGACGTGAAAACAGTGTAAAAGCCTTTGCCCAGCTTACTCAGCGTGCAGGAAATTTCCTTATTTCAAGAAGCGATGAAGAAAACTTTGACTGGGAATCCCTTAAGGGAAAATCCGTAATAGGCGGCAGAAAAGGCGGTATGCCTGAGCTTATTTTGGAATATGTCCTTAAGCAGAAAGGATTTGACCTCGGAAAAGATGTGGAAATAATAAACAATATTTCATTTGAATCCACATCAGGAGCCTTTGCTGCCGATGTTGGAGACTATACCGTTGAGTTTGAACCTACCGCCACATCCCTTGAGCAGGAAGGCGTAGGCTATGTCGTAGCGTCCCTTGGAAGCGAATGCGGATATATTCCCTATACGGTATATATGGCATCTTCCGAATATATGGAGGCTAATCCCGACATTATTCAGAAATTCACAAATGCCGTATATAAAGGACAGCTCTGGACCGAAAGCCATACTTCAGAAGAAATAGCCCAGGTAATACAGCCCTATTTTCCTGAAAACGATGTGGAAACCCTGAGCGGAATCATAGAAAGATATAAGAGCCAGGATACATGGAGGACTACTCCGGTATACAGCGAAGAAGATTTTGAACTGTTTGAAGATATAATGGAAGAAGGCGGCGAGCTTTCAAAAAGAGTTGCCTTTGACGAACTTATAGATAACAGTTTTGCCGAAAACGCTGTCAAAAACGTAAAGGCCGAATAAAAACTAAAGCCGCGGATTATATCCGCGGCTTATTCTTTGCCTTTTTTCTTAATTCAAGCTCAGCAAAAGCTAAATTTATATCCTTTAACATCCAGCTTGGGAGCTTCATATTTTCAGCTTCCTTTGAAGTAAGCCAGTAAAAACTTTCGTGCTCGTCGCTTAAAACCACCTCTCCTGAACGATATTCGCACAGGTATGTGACTATGGTCATATGCACCTTTGGTTTTATGGCATCAAACACTCTCATGGGTTTTACTATTCTTACCTTTAAAGAAGTTTCTTCCTTGATTTCCCTAAGCAGGCCTTCCATGGAATTTTCAGAATATCTTACGCTTCCTCCCGGCAGGTCCCAGGGTTCGTTTTTATTTATATAGCTGCTTTTTATTTCTTTTTCGCTTCTTCTTAAAATAAGAGCTTTGTCGTCTCTGATTATAACGGCCTTAGCCGCAAGAGCAAAACCGCCTCTCATTACGATACCTCCGATGAATCTCAGTTTCCGCCTGCTTCACCAAGAAGTCTCTTTAAGTCGGCTTCATCAAAATTGTATTTCTTGTTGCAGAAATGGCATGAAAGTTCTGCCTTTTTATCTTCTTCAAGTATCTTCTTAAGGTCGTCTTTTCCTATGGCAAGAAGAGCCTTTTCTACTCTCTCCCTTGAACATCCGCAGTAGTATTCTGTAGGTATCTTATCTATTATCTGCAGGTCCATATCGCCAAGGATAAGATTAAGTATTGATTCGGGAGTGTCTCCCATTGAAAGAAGCTCTGTTATATAAGGTATAACATTAATTCTGCTTTCAAGTCTCTCAAGTATTTCTTCTGTGATGCCAGGCATTACCTGAATGATAAATCCGCCCGCTTCCTTTATTGATGTATCAGTATCAACAAGTACTCCAAGAGCTATGGCAGAAGGTATCTGTTCGCTTTTTGCAAAGTAGTATGTCAAATCTTCCGCTATTTCTCCTGATACAAGCTCTGTCTTTCCAACATAGGGCTCTTTAAGTCCAAGGTCCTTTATAACTGTAAGAAATCCCTTTCCAACTGCTCCGCCTACATCAAGTTTTACAGGTGATTTAGGAGGGATATCCACATTGGGATTAAAAACATAACCCTTTACTCTTCCCTTGCTGTCAGCTGTAACAAGCTCGCCTTCAAGGGGACCGTCTCCCTTTATCTGGAGAGTTACAAGATCCTTTTCTCCCTTAAGCATTATTCCCATCATTGCACCAGCTGTAAGAAGTCTTCCGAGGGCTGCAGATGCAACGGGAGTTGTGTTATGAAGCTCTCTGGCTTTCTGAACTGTCTCTTTTGTTGTAGCAGCAAACGCTCTTATGCAGTCGTTGGCCGCTGTAGCTCTGAGTATATAGTCACCCATTTTCATTTCTCCTTTTTCTGTATCTCTCTGGCGACAACATATATCCTCTCGCTGTCTTCCCTTGCCGGCTCAAAGGTAAATGCGTCATATGCCGCCTCAAATTTCATTCCGCTTTTTTCTATGAATCTCTTTATCTCGTCAAGGCTGTATGCCCTTTCATAATGTTCTTCCTGTGTTCTGTCATATGTACCGCCGCTGTTTTTGACAAAAAAGTTAAGATAATATTCGTTTATCTTTTCTTCTTCGTCATAATAGTTTTCCCATATATAAACAGCGTCGTCATCAACTTCCGAAAAAGTATTCTGTCCATATATCTCCCTGAATTTATATTCCGTATTCAAATCAAATATAAATACTCCTCCGGGATGAAGATAATTATTAACGAGATCAAAAACCTCCTGTATATCCTCGTCTTCGGTAATATAATTCAGGCTGTCACAAAGACATAAAATCGAGTTGACCGTTCCGTAAAGCTCAAACTCTCTCATATCCTGCAGAAGGAAGAGTACGTCCAAACCTTTCTCGGCCGCTTTTTTTCTCGCCTCTGAAAGCATATCGGCAGACAAATCTACACCGATTATGTCATATCCCTTTTCAGCCAGACGCAGCGTTATATTGCCGGTGCCGCATCCAAGCTCACAAATAAGCTCAGGGTTTACATTAAATTTTTTCCATATTTCTTCGATATACTTGACCCAGCCGTCGTAATCCACGTCGTCCATAAACAGGTCATATACCGACGCAAAACTTTCATATGCTCCCATAATATCACCGTCTTAAGATATACATTTATACATAACCAATTAATTATAAATAATCTGTACGGTATTTTCAATATATTTGTCAGCTTTTTTCCTTTTCTTTGCGTCTTCTGCCGGATATTTTTCCGCCCATTGCACCGCTCTCCCTTGATGTAAGACTTTTCCAGCCGTTTTTCTCTATTTTTTCTTTAAGACCAAGTTCCTCGGCTATTTCCATTTTAAGTCTTCCGACTTCCGTAGTAAGGTCAAATTTTGGTTTGTCCTCTTTTTTCATTTTTCTGCCTCCTTAACCGTTAATATCCTTATTAATCTGTACTGAATTTTTTCATATTTATTATTTACATAACAATGCATATTTATGAATTTAAAAGAAGCTAAATTTATTGACAGTATTTTGTTTTGGTGTTACTATAGTAAACAAATTTCCAAGTCTTACATTATATATTTTTTGTAGGATTTGTTTTATTAATTTTAATAAAAAATTATATTCAGTGTATAAAAAGGAGTGTATTCAATG
Source organism: uncultured Eubacteriales bacterium (assembly GCA_902406135.1). Taxonomy (GTDB): domain Bacteria; phylum Bacillota; class Clostridia; order Lachnospirales; family Anaerotignaceae; genus Metalachnospira. The sequence goes on along the minus strand of CABPCX010000124.1, from coordinate 1,640 downwards.
AAAAAAGTTAATCTCGCAGTCGTTGGAGCGACAGGCATGGTAGGAAGAACATTTTTAAAAGTTCTTAAAGAAAGAAACTTCCCCATAGACAATCTCTATCTTATGGCATCCAAACGTTCAGCCGGTACCAAAGTTGAATACGATGGAAAAGAATATGTTGTTGAGGAACTTACAGAGCATTCCTTTGATAAACCTATAGATATCGCCCTCTTCTCAGCAGGCGGCTCAACAAGCGAAAAGTTTGCTCCCATTGCCGCTGCCCATGGCGTTATAGTTGTTGACAACTCAGCCCAGTGGAGACAGGACCCCAAGGTTCCCCTTGTTGTTCCCGAATGCAACCCCGAGGATATTTCTTGGAACAGCGGAATTATAGCAAATCCCAACTGTTCTACAATCCAGGCTGTAGCTGTCCTTAAGCCCCTTGATGACAAATACAAAATCAAACGTGTAGTTTACTCTACATACCAGGCTGTTTCCGGCGCAGGTGTAGCCGGCTGGAATGACCTTGAAAACGGCCTTAAGGGTGAGGCTCCTAAAAAATTCCCTCATCAGATAGCAGGAAACTGTCTGCCCCATATCGATGTATTTATGGATAACGGATATACAAAAGAAGAAATGAAGATGATTTGGGAAACAAGAAAAATACTTCACCATCCCGAACTTAAGGTTACTGCTACAACAGTACGTGTTCCCGTATTCAACAGCCATTCAGAATCCGTTAACGTGGAATTTGAAAACCCCGTAGACATCGACGAAATCAAAAAGATTCTTTCCGAGGCTCCCGGAATCGTTGTAGTTGACGACCCCGCAAACAACAAATATCCCCTTGCTCTTGATGCGGCAGGTACTGATGAAGTATATGTCGGACGTATCAGAAGAGACGAAAGTGTTGACAACGGTATCAACTTCTGGGTAGTAGCCGATAACATAAGAAAAGGCGCTGCAACAAACGCAGTACAGATAGCTCAGATTTTAGTTGAGTCAATGAAATAAAATTCATGATTCTATTGATTTTAAAAAGCATATTATAGTATACTTAACATATACAGTATACAAAGGTTGGAGGTAATAATATGTCGATATTTACAGGATCATGTGTAGCTATGGTAACACCTTTTAAGGAAGACGGCTCAGTAAATTTTGAAAAGCTCATAGAGCTTACCGATTACCATCTTGCACATAAAACAGATGCACTTCTTATCTGCGGAACGACCGGAGAGGCCTCCACCATTTCCGACAAAGATCAGATTGAATGTGTAAGACTGGTAGCAGAACATGTTAACAAAAGAGTCCCCGTAATAGCAGGTGCCGGAAGCAACGATACAGCCCATGCGGCAGCCCTTGGTGCAGCATGTGAAAAGGCAGGCGCCGACGGACTTCTTCTTGTTACACCATACTATAATAAAACAACTCAGAAAGGCCTTATTGCCCACTATACAAAAATAGCCGAGGCAGTTAATATTCCCATTATTCTTTACAATGTTCCCGGAAGAACAGGAATGGGCATATCACCCGAGACCTGCGCTGAGCTGGCTAAAGTACCTAACATCGTAGCAATAAAGGAAGCAAGCGGAAATATTTCCGAAGTGGCTAAGACAGCCGCATTATGCGGACCTGATTTTGATATTTATTCAGGAAAT
>CABPCX010000123.1 GCA_902406135.1 uncultured Eubacteriales bacterium | reverse complement strand
TGACTTTACAATCGTTATCTACGGAGAAGAAACGTGGTTCAAAAGCGCTTCGGGCGACAGTATCTACCCGATTCTTTATAACGATACGACATATCTGCCGCTCAGGTCCATTGGCGAAATAATGGGCAGAAACGTCAACTGGGACGAAAAGACCAAGACAATCACATTAAGCGGAGAAAGGGATTCTTACGGAAACACATCTAAAAAAGTATCCGCCAAGAAAGAAAATGTGGAAATTGAAGTAAGAAAAGATTTTACAATAATAATCGACGGCACTGAATACAAATTCAGGGATGCCAACGGAAACAGGGTATATCCCATACTTTGGGAAGGCTCAACATACCTTCCTCTGAGGTCCATCGGCGAGATAATGGGCAGTAATGTGGACTGGGACGATGATACAAAGACCATCACCCTCAAAGGCACAAAAACAACCGTAACCGATGCCGACACCTTTACGGGCACAAAGGATAAAGACGGATACATTACAGAGGACAGCGCAAAGAGAATAGCCGCAAAGGATGCGGATGCGGTTTTTAAAGATGTAAACTTCTTAAAAGCGAAAAAAGAATATGACGACGGAAAATGGCAGTATGACGTTGAATTTATATATGAAGGATATGTATTTGACTATACAATAGATGCCAAGACAGGAAAAATCCTTTCCAGAAAATCTGAGGCTGCCTATGGTTCATCCATTGGAATAGACGCAAAATATACCCTTGATGAAGCCAAGAAAATCGCTTTAAAAGACGCCGGTGCCAAGGAAAAGGACGTAACATATATAAAAGCTGAAAAAGATTATAATAAAGGTGTTTTGGAGTATAAAATTGAATTCCGCTATGACGGATATAAATACGAATATAAGATAGATGCTTCTAACGGAAAAATCATCAGCAAGGAAACCGAAAAGGATAAAACAGATTCGTCAAAGGACGATATCGGCCTTGAGGCGGCTAAAAAGGCAGCTGTGGCTGATGCGGGACTTAAAGTTTCCGACGTGAGATTTATAAAGGCTGAAAAAGACTATGATGACGGAAAAGTCGTATACGAAATAGAATTTGTTAAGGGCGGCCGTGAATATGAATATAAGATAAGTGCGGACAGCGGCAGAATCCTGGACAAAGACGTTGACTATGATGACGACTATTACGATGATTATCATGACCATGATGACGACGATGATGATGACGATTGATTGTATTTGTAAATCATAACGGCCTTAAGCATACAAAAGGACCTTTGGACATTAGTCCGAAGGTTCTTTTTGGCGTCATAATAAAGAAAACAGCACTTTTTATTGCAAAATAACGCACAATTATTTATACTTAATATATTACGGAATAAAAGGAGAATACTATGTTAACAAGCAAACAGAGAGCTTTTTTAAGAAGCATGGCAAACGGTCTTGAACCTATTTTTCATATAGGAAAGGCAGGGGTAACTCCCGAGCTGACAAAGGCGGTAGATGACGCTTTGGAAGCAAGAGAGATAATAAAGGCAAACATCCTTGATAACTGCCTTATGGATACAAGGGCTGCCGCTCAGATACTGGCGGAAAGAACCCATGCCGAGGTAGTACAGGTGATAGGAAACAGATTTGTTATATACAGAGCGGCTAAAAAGCCTGTAATAGAACTTCCTAAAGCTAAAAAGGAATGATTTTGATGGGCAGTTTTGATTTTAGAAGCTGTGATAAAGTAGCTGTCATCGGAGGAGCCTTTGACCCGATACATTACGGGCATCTGGCGGCGGCGCAGACGGTTTATGAAAATTTTGATGTGGACAGGGTAGTGCTTATGCCCCTTGGAGACGCTCCCCATAAAAATATGAGCAGTACCACAGCCGATGAAAGATTTAAAATGGTTATGGCGGCGGTCAGCGATAATCCGGCCTTTGCGGTTTCGGATATGGAAATAAGGCGCAGCGGAAAGACATATACCGTAGATACGGTTGAGCAGATAAAGAGTATAAATCCGAATATAGACATCTATTTTGTTATGGGTGCGGACGAGCTGGAATCCATAGACACTTGGAGACAGCCGCAGAAGATATTTTCCATGTGCAGAGTTATCGCAGTGAGCCGTCCCGGGTATAATACGGAGGGCCTTATCAGGAAAATAGACGAGGTAAAGAAAAAGTATAAGGGAGAAGCCTATTTTTTGGAAATACCTTCCCTTGACATATCCTCATCCGACCTGAGGAAAAAGATAAAAGACGGCAGGTCCGTAAAGTATCTTATGCCTAAGGAAGCCGAAAAATATATAATAGAACATGATTTATATAAAGAAGGGTAATTTATATGCTTGATACTGATAAGATAAAGGAAAAGCTTCAGTCGTCGCTTTCCATTGAAAGATATATACACACTCTGGGAGTGGCTGAAGAAGCTGAAAAGATGGCGAAAAGATACGGTGATGATGAGCTGGTGAAAAAGGCAGTCTATGCGGGACTTCTGCATGACTGTGCCAAGGATTATCCGGCGGATATGAAGCGCCGTTTCTGCAAGGAATATCATATACCCGTTGACGATATAATGAAAAAGCAGATAGACCTGGTGCATCCTTTTCTTGGCGCCGAGGTAGCGAAGCGCGAATACGGCGTTGAAGACGAGGAAATACTTGAGGCCATAAGATGGCATACTACAGGCAAGGCTGATATGAGCGTGCTTGACAAGATAATATTTATAGCCGACTATATCGAACCCAACAGAAAAAGCTTTGACGGTCTTGAAAAGGCGAGAAAGCTTGCCTATGAGGATCTTGACGAAGCTATGCATTATATACTTGAAAGTACTATCGAGTATGTAAAGGAAAGAAAAAGACTTTTACATCCATACTCAATCGAAGCATTAAAATACTACAGCAAATAAGGTAACATTGATTATTTATCAGGAGGAAATGTATGAACGATTCAATTCATCAGGAAGCAGAAAAAATGGCAATGATGGCAAAGGACGCGCTTGAGGATAAAAAGGGCGAGGACATAAGAGTGCTTGACCTTAACGGACTCAGCAACATAGCTGACTTTTTTGTTATCGGCAGCGGAAACAATCCTAACCAGATAAGAGCCATGGCAGACAGCGTTAATGAAAAGCTTTTTAAGGCAGGATATAAACTTCACCACTCAGAGGGATATTCGGGCGGTATGTGGATACTTCTTGACTACGGCAGTCTTATTGTGCACATATTCGACAAAGAGCAGAGAAACTTCTATTCCCTCGAAAGAATATGGGGAGACGCCAAAGAGTGCTGATAATTTTCTAAAAATCAGCCCTATGGGTTGAATTTTTTGAAAACAATGGTATGATTAAGATTTGGAATAATATCAATTTTTTGTTTAAGGAGATAATATATAATGGGAGAAGCAATGACAGGCTTAAAAAGAAGCCATATGTGCTGTGATGTGAGCGAAGCTCTCATAGGCAGCGAAGTAACAGTTATGGGCTGGGTCCAGAGAAGACGTGACCTCGGACAGCTTATATTTATTGCGCTTAGAGACAGAAGCGGAATAGTTCAGGCAGTTTTTGACGGCAATAATTCGGATGCTGAGCTTTTCAAGAAGGCTGAGACCATAAGAAGCGAATACGTTATAGCCGTAAAAGGAACTGTAGCCGCAAGAACAGAGGGCAACGTAAATAAAAATATGAAGACCGGTGCCATTGAGATTATTGCTTCAGAGCTTAGAATACTTTCAGAAAGCGAAACAACACCTTTCCAGGTTGAGGACGAAATAACAGTAAAGGACGACCTCAGACTTAAATACAGATATATCGACCTCAGACGTCCCAGCCAGCTTAAAAATATGGTTATGAGACACAAGACAGCTCAGGTAATAAGAAACTTCCTTTCAGAAGAAGGCTTCCTTGAAATAGAGACACCTATACTCGGAAAGAGCACACCTGAAGGCGCAAGAGACTATCTTGTTCCCAGCCGTGTTCATCCCGGAAACTTTTACGGACTTCCCCAGTCACCTCAGCTTTACAAACAGCTTCTTATGGTATCGGGAATGGACAGATACTATCAGATAGCTAAATGCTTCCGTGACGAGGACCTTAGAGCTGACCGTCAGCCCGAATTTACACAGGTGGATATGGAGCTTTCATTTGTTGATGTTGACGACATAATCGATATCAATGAAAGACTTATCAAAAAGGTATTTAAGGAAATACTTGATGTTGACGTACCCATTCCCATGCAGAGAATGAAGTATAAAGATGCCATGGAGCGTTACGGTTCGGACAAGCCCGACGTACGTTTCGGAATGGAAATACACAATATAACAGATATAGTAAAGGACAGCGACTTTGTTGTATTTAAGAGCGCTGTGGAAGCTGGCGGAAGCGTAAGAGCCATAAATGCGGAAGGCTGCGGACATTACCCCAGAAAACAGATAGACTCACTTGTAGAGTTTGTTAAGACATATAAGGCAAAGGGACTGGCTTGGATAGTTGTAAATGATGACGGAAGCCTTAAGTCTCAGATTGCTAAGTTCTTCACACCTGAGAAACTTCAGGAAATAGTTGATACCCTTGAAGGAAAACCCGGAGACCTCATTCTTATCTGCGCTGATAAGGATAAAGTTGTATTCGATTCACTGGGCGCTTTAAGATGCGAAATAGCAAGAAGACAGGAACTTACAAAACCCGATGATTTCAGATTTTTGTGGGTAACAGAATTCCCTATGTTCGAGTGGGACGAAGAAGAACAGAGATATGTGGCTGAGCATCATCCATTCACATGCCCCATGGACGAAGATTTAGAGCTTCTTGACACAGACCCTTCAAAGGTAAGAGCAAAGGCTTATGATATGGTACTTAACGGCTTCGAGCTTGGCGGCGGAAGCATAAGAATACACAGAAGAGATATCCAGCAGAAGATATTCTCACTCCTTGGATTCTCAGCTGAGGACGCTCAGGAGAGATTCGGATTCCTTCTTGATGCATTCAAGTACGGAGTACCTCCCCATGGCGGACTTGCATTCGGCTTTGACCGTATAATCATGCTTATGACAGGTTCATCAAGCATCAGAGACGTTATAGCATTCCCTAAGGTAAAGGACGCATCATGCCCTCTTACAGACGCTCCCGGAACAGTAGACGACAAACAGCTTGACGAGCTTGGAATAGCTATCGTACGTACTGAAGAAACAGAAGAAAGCGAAAACTAAAAACAAATATAATAAAAGCCTCCGATTACGGAGGCTTTTTTGTATCTTAAAAACCAGCATAAGTTACGTATGGACATACGATAAGGCAAATCGGTTAAACGGCACAAAGGCTAAAAGAAACAGCAGATGAAAATGAGTACCCCTTTAGACAGAACGGAGGACAAAAATGTCCGATTCCGTAACTGCGGCACAGACTGAAAAGCCGAATCACTGGGTTAAACAAAAACAAACCCCGCAGCCAAAATGACCGCGGGGCTGTTTATATACTGCTTAAAGAAAGAGGGGATTAAACGGAGCCAAAAACTCCGTATATATTATTCCGATTTTTTATCTTCCATGCTGTCCTTTGACTGGCAGGAATTACAGGAAGAACACATACTGTAAGCACTGCATGCACTGTAGCGGGGCAGGTCTGATTTTTTAGGCTCCCTTGCCCTCAGTCTGCTTATGAGCTGTGTCATGGTGCCCATGGGACAGAATACACACCAGCTTCTGGGTTTGAAAAATATCATAAATACAAGACCGATTATGGTTGAAGTAAGCATTATGCTGTAGAAACCAAAGGCAAACTGTGCTGTCCATAAAGGAAGGGCAGTACCGTGATATGACTGATGCCAGGGCAGTTTGAATGTCCATAATATTTTTATGAATTCGCCAAGGTCCCTTGCGCCTGCGCCAACCAAGTAGGTGGTAAAGAGCATTTGAAAGAACATAACGAAAAAGAATATCAAAAATCCGTATCTGAATATCTTTGAAGATATGAATTTCGGCGTAGGACGGTTAAAGGATATGCCGAGTTTACCTCCTAGAAGGGAGAAAAACTGTCCTCTGTCG
>CABPCX010000122.1 GCA_902406135.1 uncultured Eubacteriales bacterium | reverse complement strand
GTCCACGCCTACGGAGCACATGGGGTGTCCCAGATACTTAAAAAGGGAATAGGCCTCATAATATACCGGGTTTTCCATGGCTATCATATAGTCCGTCCCCAAAAGGCCGCTTATTATATTTAACAGGTTGTCAACTCCTGCGCCTATTATGACCTGCTCCGCTTTACAGATTACTCCCCTGGAGCGGTAAATATGGGAAGCCACAGCCTTTCTCATTTCCCAGTCTCCTTCCGGCGGGGAACTTTTAAGCACTCCCGGATTATATTCGTTAAAGCAGTTTTTCATAAGCTTTATCCACGTATTATAGGGGAAATTCTCATAATCCACACCGTCCGTGGCAAAATCCACGCTTATTTCGGGTGTCCTTTCCTTCTTTTCTTCCTTGAAGGAGATTTTTCTTTCGCCCTTTCCCAGATTCAGCTCGTCTATCTGGCATACATAGTATCCGCTTTTGGGTTTTGCCTCTATAAATCCCTCCGATAAAAGCTGGCTGTAGGCGGTCTCCACCGTATTGATGCTTACATTAAGGCTTTCTGCCATTTTCCTTTTGGAATACAGCTTTTCTCCGGCCTTGAGCCTGCCCTCATGTATCTGCTTTTTTATCTGGGAATATATCTGAAAATAAAGGGGTTTTGTACTGTTTTTATCCTCAAGGGCTATCATATATGCCACCCTCCATCTGACACCATAATATTTTTATAAACTGGCGGTTTTAATACAATCAGTTTGATAGTATTATATGGCACATAACAATTAACGTCAATAAGAGGTGAGAAAAATGAACGGATTGGCAAAATCATCTAACACAGCCGCAAGGACAGCGGCAGTAAACGGTATTTCCATCGCACTGGTATTCATAGCAACGGCATTTATAAACGTAAGGCTTCCCATAGCGGCCAACGGAGGACTCATACATCTTGGAAATGTGCCTTTGTTTCTGGCGGCGGCCATATTCGGCAAAAAGACCGGAGCAATATGCGGTGCCTTTGGAATGGCACTCTTTGACCTGTTTTCGGGCTGGGCTCTCTGGGCACCCTTTACCTTCGTTATTGTGGGTCTCATGGGCTATACGGTCGGAAAAATTACCGAAAATAAGGACTGCTCGATGTTTAGGTACTTGCTTGCGGTATTGCTTGCGCTTATAATAAAAATAACAGGCTATTACATAGCTGAAGCCGTAATATACGGAAACTGGACGGCACCGGCAGCCAGCATACCCGGAAATATCATTCAGGTGGTATTTGCCGCCGTCATATTCCTCATAGCGGTAAAGCCTCTCAGAAGACAGATGAAGAGCATAATTATTTAACAGCAAGGAGTTGATACTATGTATAAAATAATGACACCAGGACCTACACAGGTACGCAGCAATGTACGTGCCGCAAGAAGTCTTATAACAACCAATCCCGATGCGGATACCGATTTCGTTGAGCATTACAAACTCACCTGCGATATGATAGGAGAGATAATAGGTTCAACGGGAAATGTATATATACTTTCCGGCGAAGGAATCTTAGGCCTTGAGGCAGCCTGCGCATCTCTTACGGAGCAGGGCGACAGAGTGCTTGTAATTGACAACGGCATTTACGGCAAGTGCTTTGGAGATTTTGTAAAAATATACGGCGGCAAACCCGTATACTACACAAAAAGCTACCGTAAACCCATTGACCCCAATAGTCTCAGAGAATTCCTTGAGACGGACCACAACTTCAAATATGCCACACTGGTACACTGCGATACACCAAGCGGTATTTTAAACGATGTATCAGCCATATGTCCAATCCTTAAGGAATACGGAATACTTACGGTAGTGGATTCCGTTTCGGCTTCCTTCGGTATGCCTTTAAATGTAGACGAAAGCCGCATAGATATATGCTGTATGGGTTCTCAGAAGGCACTTTCAGCACCTCCGGGACTTACTATTATTTCCGTAAGCGACGATGCCATAAAGGCCATGGAAAACAGAAAGACTCCCATTGCGTCATTCTACTGCAACATACTTACATTCAAAAACTACTATACGGAAAAATGGTTCCCCTATACTATGCCCATCAGTGACATACTGGGACTGAGCAAAGCCGTTAAAAACGTATACTATGATAAAAACATCTATAAGAGACACCATGTAATCGCCGAGGCCGTAAGAAAGGCTGTAACGGAAGCAGGTCTTAGCCTTTATCCCGAGTATGGATTTTCTGATACGGTAACTGTTGTTTCCGTACCCGAAAGCATGGATGACGAACAGATACTTGCCACAATGCGTGACGAATACAACATACTTATTTCCGACAGTTTTGACATACTTTCAGGAAAGGTATTCAGAATAGGCCATATGGGCGAAAATGCCAATGTAAGAGACGTTGCCGAAACCCTTCAGGCCCTTGACAGGACATTTGAAAAACTCGGATATCCTCTCAAAGCAGATATGAGCAGCGTATTTATGGACGAAATGGAAAAAGCAGAAGAATTTTAAAAATAAACCGCCGATACCATCGGCGGTTTTTTGTATAATAAAGGGGCCTATGATTTCTCATAGGTCCCTCTTTTATTGGATTTATTTATTTGTCTCTGTCCATATTTCCTTGGCATATCCTTCGCCGCGTACATATTTATGTCCGTTTGCAGCCTCCATCATTGAGCTGTATGCCCAGTGGCTTGAGGGCAGGTCTGTAAATGTGTTCATATCCTTCATATTTTCTGCTATGAACTCCATATCTGCCTCTCTGTTTTCCATACGGTTGATTATAATCGTAACTTCGGCTCTGGTAATATATCTTTCAGGACCGAATGTTCCGTCTGGATAACCACCTATCCAGCCCTTTTCAGATGCCTTTGCCACGGCGCCATAGTACCACATATCCTGGGATACATCGGCAAATGAGCAGTATGTGCCATTTCCAGCCTTGGCAAAGTTCACTGCCATGGTAACAAATTCGGCCCTTGTTATGGGTGCGTCGGGTCTGAATGTGCCGTCAAGATAGCCGTTTACAACGCCCATTCCCGCCAGTGTTATGACTGCCTCGGAATACCACTGATTTGAAGGAACATCGGTGAATGTATTAATATATCCGCTCTTTTCATCTAAAAGATTGTAGAACATAACCGCCGCTTCCGCACGGGTTATGGTTTTATCGGGTCTGACGGTGCCGTCGGGATAACCGCTTATATAAGCATTATGTATCTGTGTTTCGTCTTCCCATACTGCATAAAGGTTTACTGACTTATCCGGCATACGGAATGTATCTCCGGGTACATATTCAACCTTTCCGCCTTCTTCCGTACTCCAGCCAGCCAAAGCCTTTCCAAGGGGTGCGTCAAATACATCGCCCTTTACTGTAACTCTTTCGCCTTCTCCGTATTTTCCGTCCTTAACCAAGTCATCGCCATCGTGGTAGCGTACGTAGTATGCTTCGCTGCTTAATGAATAGCTGCTGCCGCCGGAGGAAGAACCGCCGTCGGATTTTTTCTCAAATACAGCCTTAATGGTATGGTCTTCTTTTACGCTTTCAAATGTATAGCTTCCTTCTGCGCCTATGCTTTCACCGTCAACTATTACATCGGAAATCTTATATCCTTTGTCAGGAGTAATTGTAAAAGTTATATCTTCTCCTTCTTTAACTATTTTTTCACCATCAGGAGATATGCTTCCGTTTTTGCCGGCCGAGGCGGTTATTGTATATTCCTTAATAATTTCTTCTATCTTAGTAAGCCGCCATAATGAACCATAGGGACTTCCTGACGAAATATTTATGTATTCCAAATCAGAAGTATAAGTTCGTCCGTTATCGTCAGTAAATTCTACGGTGTTTCCTTCAAGCTCTAATCCAACTGACTCATCAACATAATAGGTAAAATCCGTGTACAGTTCGCCATTTTCTCCTGTTACGGCAATTCTTTCTTTTCCAATGAAATGATTGTTTTCAATTATAAGTTTATCCGGCTTATATGTACCAAATTTCAACTGCCCGCCAATCAAACCAATTATATAGTTTCCACTGACACCTTCGCCCCAAATATCTCCATTTACCTTTATGGTATTACCGCTTATCTCCATACTTTCATTCATTGAACGGCTATTCATAACCGCACCAACAAGTCCAACTGCTATTCCAATGCCTTTCCCTGTAACTTCTGCCTTAATATCTCCTCCAACAGTAACTGAACAGTCTTTTATTGAAGCATATTCTATTGTACGTTGAAAAACTGTAAAACCTGCAGCTGTAGCCTGAGTCGGCGATGATGAGGATATATCACCTTTTACCTGAACTGTGCAGGCTCTTCTATGTGTACTGCTTAGATATGCATATCCTGATGCATCCGCCGCAGCACTCATACTTTCTGCCCTGATGTTTCCTCCTACATACACATTATTTTTATAAATATGGTCTTCATTGTTAAGCTCATCCATTCCTGTGTTCGTTACAAATCCAGCTGCTACAGCTCCGCCCTTATTTGCTTTTGCAAAAATATCATTTTCAATATTTACACTGTTATTGTTATAACTTAAATCAGGAGTAGCTTTTGTTGAGTTCATCATCTGATGTCCAAAACCGGAAGCCATTGCTTTTCCGGAATATTTAACAGCATCTGTCCTAGCAGTGATAGCCCCTGCATTTACCGTGTTATCGCAGAAGTCTCTTCTGCTGTTCACATCAGGACCAACAGCATAAAATAAAAATCCATAGGCATAAGCGTCTCCATTTGAATAGGAATATTGATTATTTTCAGAACATCCTTCTTTGCTTATGGCTCGTATTTCTGATATATCAACTGTACAGTCATGGGTATATCCCTGCATATTATAGGCCATTCCTGCTGCATAGGATGAACCTTGCTTTGACTCCGCAATAATATTTTCCGCAGTTATTTTTACTCTGCTAAATTCAGTAAGCTCTTGGGCACCAAATGAGGCTCCTTTATCGGTTGTTCCTGCTGCGAATCCGTAAGAAGCTGCATACGCCGGGCTGACACCACCATCATCAGGGTCTCCTGCATAACTTTGAATGTTTCCATCTACTGTTATATCAATATTTTTATATACAGCTTCATCAGTATCGTTGCCTCTTACGGCAAAATACGCAAATCCAGCCGAGGTTGTATCCTGAAGTTTTTCTTTGTCAGTACCGATGTCTCCATGTACAGTTATACTTATATCTTCCACTGAAGCTCCCCATAAATACCACGCAAATCCCGTTGCCAACCAGACAGGCTGTCCGCTATAGTTGATATACCAGTTGCCATAATTATACGGAGGCGCCAAAACATACGCGTAGTGTTCAGTATAATCATGTTCTGAGGGAAGTATATCACCCCCAGCTTCAATAGTAATATTTTTCAATAAAAGTTCTGAGTCATCTTCATTCAGAATATCAACCGCAAACGGCACACCATTCACATCATCTTTAAACTCCACATTCAAATTTGAAACAGACCCTCTTAATGTATCAAACAGAGGCCCGGCGTCGCCTTCAATGGTGATAGTGTGGTTTTTTCCGTCTATCGTGCCTGCAAACTCTCTGTTTGTATATGAGCTGTAGTCACTTCCCGAAATAGTGATATCACTTTCAATGGTATAGTTTTTACCCTCATTTTCCGTTTTGCTACTGTTCAGTAAATCTATTAAAGAGTCTGCATCACTGATTTCCGACCCATTAATTCTGGATGATTTATTTTTATCTTTGTCGGTTTTATCCTCTGATTTTTTGTCTTCATTCAAATCAGAGCTTCTGCCAGTACAGTTTATATAATCTTCAGAGCATACAATGCAGTCTGAATTAATATTATCTTCCGTACATAATTCACTGCAGCTGCATACCGAAGTATCCTCATCTGCATCACCAGCAAAAACCGTGAGTGGCACTGAACCAATCATCATACATAAAGACAGTGCTAAAGCTAAAAATCTTTTTTTCATTTTGCGCCTCCTTTTATTCTTTTAAAAATTCAATTGTTATAAATGCGATCAGTTTTACTTATTGTAAATTGTTCAAAAATCATACTGCTTTACAGTATTTATATATACAT
>CABPCX010000121.1 GCA_902406135.1 uncultured Eubacteriales bacterium | reverse complement strand
CAGTTAGGATTCCTTGTGGGCCACAGCAATGCCGTGTCTTTTGCCTTTACCCAGTTTTTGATGTGCCTGCCGATTCTCTATGTGAACAGAAAATATTTTCAGGTAGGATTTAAAACACTGTGGCACAGGGCTCCAAATATGGACAGTCTTATTGCCGTAGGTTCAACGGCGGCTCTTGTATACGGTATTTTTGCCATATACAGAATGAGCTACGGTCTGGGAGCAGGGGACCATGCCCTTGTTGAGAAGTATCATATGGACCTTTATTTTGAGTCTTCCGTAATGATACTTACACTTATAACTCTTGGTAAATTCCTTGAGACACGTTCAAGAAGAAAAACCAGCGAAGCAATATCAAGACTTACGGAGCTGGCTCCTGAGACGGCCGTTGTAGAAAAGAACGGTGTGGAAGTTGAAATTCCCATAGAAGAACTTCAGATGGGAGACATTGTTGTAGTTAAACCCGGAGCAAGGATACCTGCCGACGGAATAATAGTTGAAGGAAATTCATCGGTGGACGAATCGGCTCTTACGGGCGAAAGCATACCCGTTGAAAAGACCGTCGGTGATAAGATAATCGCCGCTTCCATAAATAAAAACGGATTTATGAAATTTAGGGCCGAAAAGGTCGGAAATGAAACGACACTGGCCCAGATAATAAAACTTGTTGAAGATGCCAGCGCTTCAAAGGCACCCATAGCCAAGCTGGCGGATAAGATAGCGGGAGTATTTGTGCCCATAGTAATGGCCATTGCCCTTGTTACGGCAATTGTATGGATAGCAGTTGGAGCGGATTTTGAATTTGCTCTTTCCTGTGCCATATCTGTACTTGTAATATCCTGCCCCTGCGCCCTCGGACTTGCAACACCTGTGGCCATAATGGTAGGAACAGGCAAGGGAGCCGAAAACGGAATACTTATAAAATCTGCGGAAGCCCTTGAAACTTTACACCTTGTTAAAACAGTCATAATGGATAAGACAGGAACATTAACTGAAGGAAAACCTGTCGTAACGGATATATTCAGCGTTGGAGTAGGAGAAGACGAACTTTTAACTCTTGCGGCATCGGCTGAAAAATCTTCCGAGCATCCTCTGGCCAGTGCGCTCATAGAGAAGGCGGAAGAAAAGGGACTTAAACTTTACGATACCAATGACTTTGAGGCTGTATCGGGCAGGGGTGTAATAGCATCACTTGCCGACAGAAAAATTTATGCCGGAAATAAATATTTTATGGCTGAAAAAGGTATTGATGTTTCGGTATTTGAAAAGAAGGAAGCCGAGTATTCGGATATGGGAAAAACGGTTCTGTACTTTGCGGATGAAAATAAGCCTTTAGGTCTTATTGCCGTTCAGGACGTACCTAAAAAGACAAGCAGGGCAGCGGTTAAATGTCTTAAGGACCTGGGAGTAGATGTTATAATGCTTACGGGTGATAATAAACGTACCGCTGAAGCCGTTGCAAAGAGCCTTGGAATTTCAAATGTAGTGTCTGAGGTTATGCCCCAGGATAAGGAAGCAGTTGTCCGCTCCGTACAGGAAAAGGGCGGAAGAACAGCAATGATAGGTGACGGAATCAATGACGCTCCTGCCCTTGCGAGAGCTGATGTTGGTATCGCAATCGGAGCCGGAACCGACGTGGCCATTGAATCGGCGGATATAGTACTTATGAAAAGCGATTTGATGGACGCAGTAACAGCCGTAAAGCTTTCCAGAGCGACCATAAAAAATGTTAAGGAAAATCTTTTCTGGGCATTTTTCTATAACATTATATGTATACCCCTTGCAGCGGGTGTATGGTTCCCGATTTTCGGAATTAAGTTAAGCCCCATGATAGGAGCTGCTGCCATGAGTTTAAGTTCCGTATGCGTAGTTACAAATGCGCTCAGACTCAAACTGTTCAAGGCTGACAATAACTGTGAAATTGATGAAACAGCAGATAATACGGAGGTCAATGTGATCTCTGAAAATGAATATAAAGGAGAGACAAATATGAAAAAGGAAATGATCATCGAAGGAATGTCATGTATGCACTGTTCAGGAAGAGTTGAAAAAGCTCTCAACGGCATTGACGGAGTAAACGCTAAAGTTGATCTTGATAAGAAAACAGCTTATGTTGAACTCAGCAAAGATGTCAGCGATGATGAGCTTACAAAGGCCGTAACTGATGCAGGATATGAGGTAGTATCTGTTAAATAATTATAGGACCTTCGGCGGCTTTGGGAGCACAGCGTAAAATTCGTTGTGAAAATGTTTCTTAAAGCCGCCTTTTTCATTTTCTTTTTATGTACATTTTAATAATTACATGTTATAATTAATCAACTGTAAGAATTAATATGCTTCGATAAATTAGGAGGAAAAAATAAAATGGCAGTCATTGAGGAATTAATAAGACTTGAAGATAACGGCAGCATAAGTTTCGGAAATTATCTTATGGACGAAAAGAAAAAAGTCCTTGATTTCGAGGTATGCGGCAATCTTTACAAGGTTAAGACATATAAAGACATAACAAAACTTGAGAAAAACGGAAAAATGCTTCTTGAAGCAGTACCTGGTGCAACAATACATAATTTTGTTATGGATGCAAAGACAGTATCATTTGCGGTAGAGAGCAGCGATGACGTTCAGATAACAATGGAGCTTGAGCCAGAGAAGGAATATAAGCTCATTGTTGATGATATGCTCGTTGGAAAAATCAACTCAAACATAGGCGGAAAGGTTAACTTCAGCCTTGAGCTCAGCAACAGCTGTTCAAACGTTAAGATAGAAAAAATGTAATAGTCTGTAAATAATACCGCGGAGACCGGTGACGGTTCCGCGGTTTTTTATAATGAGGAATTTATTATGAAGGAAAAGAAAAATTATGTATGCTCCGAATGCGGCTACAGCACCCCAAAGTGGATGGGAAAATGTCCCGAGTGCGGCAGATGGAATACCCTTGAGGAAGAAGTCGTAAAGGTATCCGCAAGGGTGCGTGCGGCAG
Organism: uncultured Eubacteriales bacterium; assembly: GCA_902406135.1. Lineage (GTDB taxonomy): Bacteria > Bacillota > Clostridia > Lachnospirales > Anaerotignaceae > Metalachnospira. Next base: position 3,129 of record CABPCX010000121.1, on the reverse strand, counting down.
GAGGAAAAAGCGAATCGGTATTCCGCGGAGGAAATGCCGACAGACTTAAAAGCATAAAAACCAATTCCAGTGAAAGGATAGTCACGGGAATTTCCGAATATGACAGAGTAATGGGCGGAGGAATAGTAAAGGATTCCGTATCAATTATTACATCGCCTCCGGGAGGTGGAAAATCCACCCTTGCTCTTACCATTGCAAATAAAACGGCTGAGCAGGGACTTAGAATACTGTATGCCAGCGGAGAGGAAAGCGAAGGCCAGATAAAAAACAGGGCCGACAGAATACTTGACAATATAAATGAAAATATATGGATTCTTTCCACAATAAGTATGAATTCTGTAATAGACGAGGTAAATAAGATAGACCCGGATATTATTATAGTGGATAGTATTCAGACCTTTGCACTGGAGGAATTTTATCCATCCAGAGCCGGAAATCCCACACAGACCATGGAATGTGCCGGAGTGCTGGTCCAGATAGCTAAGGGAAGTGACAGGCCAAGGGCCGTTATAATAATAGGCCAGATGAATAAAAGCGATGAGCTTGCGGGACTTAGGGCTTTGGAACATCTTGTTGATACGGTTCTTATTATGGAAGGCGATTCCCAGGACGAGCTGAGAAGTCTTTATTCGTCTAAAAACCGTTTTGGAAGCACAGGTGAGATGGGATTTTTCTCGATGACTGAAAAGGGCCTTGTATCTATAGAAAATCCCAGTGAATTTTTTATGACAAAGAGAGCCGGCGGAGAATCCGTATCTGGAAGTGCTCTGACGGTTGTGCGTGAGGGTTCAAGACCGATTATATGCGAGATAGAAAGCCTTGTATCTAAAACATTTATGGCATATCCCTCAAGAATAGGCGAGGCCTTAAGAAGGGAACAGCTCAACACCCTCATATCCATACTTGAGGTAAGATGCGGCATAAAGCTTTATGACAAGGATATTGTAATAAAAATAACCGGAGGTTTTAAACCTGGCTGTGCTTATGAGCATTGTTTCGTCTGTAACCAATAAGCCAATACCTAATGATACGGCATTTATTGCTGATGTGGGTCTTACGGGAGAACTTAAAAAAGTTCCTGCCGTTGAGTCAAGAATAAGGGAACTGGCGAGAATGGGATTCAGGAATGTATATATTGCCTGCTCTGAGGGAAATATCAAAAAGCCTGAAGGAATAACGGTATATGAAATGAAAACTTTAAAAGAGGTTATTATTTCTCTTTTCGGATTTGTATAATAATGGACGCGGTTTTACCGCGTCCTGATTTTTTTAGCAGCATCTCATTCTGCAGTTTTTGTTTGAGCATCCTGAACACCAAGAATTTGAGTTTCCTGAGCAGTTAGAGCATCCGCATGAACTGCATGAATTACCTGAATTGCAGGAATTGCAAGAGTTGCAGCAGCTGCAGTTAGAGCAGTTTGAGCAATTAGAGCAGTTTGAACAGTTAGAACATCCTGAGCAGCTGGAGCATCCGGAAGAAGCAGCCCTTGATGATGAGCAGCTGTTTGAATTTGAGTTAGATGAGCATCCGCATCCTCCTGAACATCCGCAAGTATTGTTCTGACCGCAGTTACTGTTCTGATTACATCCGCATTCGTTACAACAAGCCATATAAATTTCTCCTTAATTTTAATGTACTATATACTATGCGGACAAACAGAAATGGTTACAGCAATAAAAAAGTTTGAAATAAATGAACCCATGAGGGTATAAAAGTATCTAATAAGTGTAAAACAAAGATAAGAAAATAAAAACTTATCTAGGCGCCGCTGTTTTGCGTAAGGAGAAATAACTATGAATAAAGAGGAATTTACACGGTGTGTACTGGAGGCGGAATCTTCATTATATAGAGTCGCAAAATCCATATCGGTTAATGAAAGTGACTGTGAAGATGCTGTTCAAGAGGCGATACTCACTGCATATGAAAAGCTTGGCACTCTTAAAGAGGAAAAGTTCTTCAAAACATGGCTTACAAGAATTTTGATAAATATATGTTTTCGTATGGCAAAGAAAAGAAAGAATGTAATATCCTTTGAGGATTATATGCCGGATGATATTTCAGACAGCAGCGGAGAGCTGTCCGATATAAGAGATGCTGTAATGTCACTGCCTTTAAAAATAAGAACAGTCATAGTGCTTTACTATATTGAAGGATACAGCATAGAAGAGACGGGATATATGATGAAGATTCCTGCGGGAACAGTAAAGAGCAGGCTCCATAAGGGAAGGAACCTTTTGAGAGAAATGCTGAAGGACACGAACTTATAAGAAAAGAGGGAAAGATATGAAAAAAGAAGAATGGGGTAATATCTTTGGAGACACTCCTGAAGGATTTCATAATAGTGTAAATTCCGCACTGAAAGAGATATCTGAAAGGGAGGAAATAAAAATGTCAAAATCAGTATTTACGAAAAAAGTAGTTGTTGCAGCGGCGATAGTTGCGGCCTTTGGAGTTACAGCGGTAGCTGCGATGAAAGCGAACATAATTGAATCACATACAGACTTAAGAAGTGCTGTCAGTGATATCGAAGAAATTCAGCAGATGAGTGATGATGAAAAATTAGACGTAAAATATCCTGATGAGTTTACAAACGGATATAAGTTTGACAAGGGCTATGAAAGCAATGACACAGCCGTTGATGATGAAGGAAATGTAATAAGAGAGTACAAATCATTCAGTCTTGATTACGTTAAAGACGGCAAAACCATAAGCCTTTTTGCTGAACCCAATGCTGATATAACAGAATTACCGGAAGGATATAATACAGTTGATGTAAACGGAATAGAGGTTTATACTATTGAAGCAGTATTCAAATTTGTTCCACCTGACTACGAAATGACTGAACAGGATAAAGAAGACGAAGCTTCAGGAAAGTATGTTTTCAGTTATGGTACAGACGAGGTAGAGATTCAGACCATGAGACAGGTTATGTGGAAAGACGGAAACGTTATGTTTTCATTACTGGATTCGGAAGGAACAACAGATATGGACGAACTGGTATCAATGGCAGAGGACGTTATAAGTTTATAAGATGAACTAATAAAAAAGACGGGAATAAAAATCCCGTCTTTTTTTATTGTATAACGAAAACTACCGGCTATGCCGGTAGTTCAAAGAAGCTTAAGCTA
>CABPCX010000120.1 GCA_902406135.1 uncultured Eubacteriales bacterium | reverse complement strand
ATATGAGCGAATATAAAATAGCAGTCATACCCGGAGACGGAATAGGAACAGAGGTCATAGCCGAGGGAGAAAAACTCCTGAAAATCATAGAAGAACTCGACAAAGACATTTCTTTTTCTTTAACGGACTATCCCTGGGGATGTGAATATTATAAAAAGACAGGAAGAATGGCCGATGAAGGATTTATGGATACCCTTAAGGGCTACGATGCCATATACCTGGGAGCGGTTGGAGCGCCTGATGTAAAGGACCATATTTCTCTGAGGGAGCTTTTATTGAAAATAAGGAGGGGATTTGACGAATACGTAAATCTCAGACCCGTAAAGCTTTTGAATACGGATATATGTCCCCTTAAAAACATTACTTCCACAGACCAGATAGATATGACGGTCGTAAGGGAAAACAGCGAAGGAGAGTATGCGGGCGTCGGAGCAAGGCTCTATGAGGGCAGAGAAGATGAAATGGCTCTTCAGACGGGTGTATTCTCTAAAAAAGGCACCGAAAGAATAATAAGATATGCCTTTGAGCTGGCAAGAAAGGAAAAGAAGACACTTACAAGCATAAGCAAAGGAAATGCCCTCAATTATTCAATGGTATTCTGGGACGAAACCTTTGAGAGAATAGCCAAAGAATATCCCGATGTTAAGACATATACTTGCCTTGTGGATGCGGCATCCATGTTCTTTGTAAAGGACCCGGCAAGGTTCCAGATAATCGTTACATCAAATCTTTTCGGAGACATAATAACCGACCTCGGAGCAGCCATTGCCGGAGGAATGGGACTTGCGGCTGGAGCAAACATCAATCCGGAGAAAAAATATCCTTCCATGTTTGAGCCGATTCATGGCTCAGCTCCCGATATAGCGGGACAGGGCAAAGCCAATCCCATGGCCGCATTGTGGTCCGTAAGCCAGATGATGGACCATTTCGGACGTACCGATATAGGAAAAGCCATAATAGATGCCATAAAAGCGGTAATTGACGAGAAAAAGTACGTTCCCTATGATATGGGCGGAAATGCATCAACGGAAGAAGTAGGAAAGGCAGTCTGCGACAAATTCAGGGAAATATACACAAAATAAGAAATTCCAAAGGCATATTGAGTGCGGCACAGTCCTCTTGAATCCCGGTTACATTCAGGCCTTTGAAATACAAAGCTGCAAAACAGGAGTTTACAAATTTTTTGGAAACTCCTGTTTTTGCGAACCAAAAATAAAAAGCAGCCTTATAGGGCTGCTTTTTGTATACTAAAATTTTATGTCAGTTTATATCATTATGCACACGAATGATAGAGGATATCTCCTTTACATAGTGCATTGCCGAAAGCTCTTTGATGGCTCTCATAAACAGTTGTTCCTTTACATTGTCGATAATAAATACAACTTCCGCTGAACCGGGGAGTTTTGTCTTTTGAACCATCTGGTCGATGCTCGCACTGTTTCCAGAAAATGTGCTTGCAACGGCGGCAAGAGTACCGGGTTTGTCCTCCAGAATTGTGCTGACAAAATATTTGCTTTCGATATCGTCCATGGTCTTTACGGGAAGTTCCTTGTAGCATGTACATCCTATTCTTCCGCAGCAGTTATAGGCAATATTTCTGCATACGTCTATAACGTCACCCATTATGGCACTGGCTGTGGGAAGCTCTCCTGCTCCTCTGCCGTAGAACATGGCATCTCCCAGAGAATCTCCATGAACAAATACGGCGTTAAATGAATCGTTTACCGAAGCAAGGGGATGGCTCTTGGGAATAAACATGGGAGTTACCCTTACTTCCACGCCGTCGGACGTATGTTTTGCAGTAGCGATAAGTTTTATGACACAGTCAAGCTCTTTGGCATATTTGATGTCCTTGGCTGTTATTTTTGATATGCCTTCTGTATATACGTCAGAGAAAGTTACCCTTGAATTAAAGGCGATGGAAGCCAGAATGGCAATTTTTCTTCCGGCGTCAAGGCCTTCCACGTCCGCTGTAGGGTCAGCCTCGGCATATCCCAGTTTCTGCGCAAGGGCAAGGGCTTCCGAAAATTCCATATTTTCGTCTGTCATTTTTGTGAGTATAAAGTTTGTTGTACCGTTGATTATACCCATTATTTCAGTAATATTGTTTGCGGCAAGACACTGCTTTAAGGGTCTGATTATGGGTATGCCGCCGGCAACGGCTGCTTCAAAGAGAAGGTCGCATTTATGTTCAGCGGCGATTTCGAGAAGTTCATGGCCATGTTCCGCCATAAGGTCTTTGTTTGCGGTAACAACATGTTTTCCTCTGGAAAGAGCTTCCGAAATATATGTCCTTGCGGGCTCAATGCCGCCCATAACTTCAATTACGATATCGATGCTGTCGTCATTTATTATTTCGTCCCAGCTGTCAGTAACAAGGGTCATATCTATGCCTTCACGGGACTTTTTAGTGTTTCTTACAAGGATTTTTGCAACTTCAAGTTCCGCGCCTATTTTATGGGGAAATTCTTCGTGCTGTTTCTGGATTATTTTATAAACTCCTGTTCCTACCGTACCCAGACCGAGTATGGCTGCTCTGATTTTTTCCTTCATCGTTCTTCTCCTTTTCAGTAGTGATAAGGTAATTTTATCATATAGTTTTCTTTTGTCAAGAACAAATGTCCTCTAAAAGTGGACATTTAATAAGTGGCTTTGTATTTTTTAATAAAATCCGCAGGCGGACACCTGAAATCGGCTCCGCTTGTAAGACATAGAAAAATAACAGCCTCCCATAACCTTCTTTCGGAGACCTAGGGAGACTGTTTAAAGCTTTATCAGTATTTGATTATATAAGTATGTTCAAGGGGACCGCTTCCCTTTCCGAGGTTGAGCTGGGTCTTAAGGGCTCCTGTAAGATACTTTTTAGCGTTTGCGATGCTCTCCTTGAGAGAGTAGCCCTTTGCCAGATTGCTGGCTATGGCTGATGAAAGGGTACAGCCTGTTCCGTGGGTATTGGGATTGTTTACCCTTTCCGATGAGAACCATGTAACCGTTCCGTTTTCGTAAAGAAGGTCTGTGGCGGTGGATACAAGATGTCCGCCCTTGATAAGTATGCCGCCCGTTACCATGGAAGAAATCTTTTCGGCCGCCTTTATCATATCGTCGGTATTTTTTATTTCAAATCCGCATAAAACTTCGGCTTCGGGTATGTTTGGTGTTATTACCGTACCCATGGGAAGAAGTTTTGTTATGAGTGTGTCGCAGGCTTCGTCACTTAAAAGCTTGCTTCCGCTGGTGGCTACCATAACGGGGTCAACTACGATGTTTTCAGCTTCGTATTCCTTGAGTTTTTCAACGATTGTTTCGATTATTCTGCTGTTTGATACCATACCTATTTTTACGGCATCGGGTCTTATGTCAGTAAATATGCAGTCCAGCTGTTTTGCCACAAACTCGGGAGTTGCTTCCATAATGTCGTATACGCCGGTTGTATTCTGGGCAGTAAGAGCCGTTATGGCGCTCATAGCATAGAGTTTGTGGGCTGTTATTGTCTTTATGTCAGCCTGTATGCCCGCTCCGCCGCTGCAGTCGGAGCCTGCTATGGTGAGAACTTTCTTTATCTCGGGTTTTGCTTCCACTGTCTCACGGGCAAGGGGAAGAAGTTCTTCACAGGCCGCCTTTATATCAGGCTTTGCGAATATAGCGGAAACTATGGCAGCTCCCGCAATGCCTGTACCCTTAAGTTTCTTAATATTTTTTTCGTTTATGCCGCCTATGGCTACTACGGGGATGTGTACCGCATCGCATATATCCTTTAAAACTCCAAATGATGTGGTTTCAGCGTCAAGCTTTGTGCTTGTTCCGAAAACCGCTCCTGCACCAAGATAATCTGCGCCCCTCTCCTGGGCCTTTAATGCTTCTTCAACGCTGTGTACGGAAACACCGATTATTTTGTCATCGCCCAGCTTTGCACGCACGTCGCCGGCTTCCATATCGCTCTGGCCCACATGTACGCCGTCGGCTCCGCAGGCAAGGGCTATATCCACATTGTCATTGATAACAAAGGGAACGCCGTATTTGTCGCATAATGCCTTTATCTCTATGGCTTCGGCAAGAAATGAGTCGTAGTCCAGTTCCTTTTCCCTAAGCTGTATAAATGTGGCGCCGCCTTCCAAAGCGTCCTTTACCTGGTCTGCTACGGTTCTTCCGTTGAGCCAGCTTCTGTCTGTTACCGCGTAAAGCAGCATACTTTCTTTAATAGATTTCATAATCAGCCCTTCTTTCAAGTGTTATGCCGTCCATATTGAAAACGGCGTCAATAAGATGATTCCTGAAGGCAGCGTTGCCGCCGCCGTATTTTTTAATATTTTCAAAGGCATACTCTCCGCATACTCCCATAAGGACTGCCGCGGACAGTGCCGCCTCAAATGTATTTTCTTTATTGGCCGCCGTAAATGCCGCCGTCAGAGCCGTAAGCATACATCCGCTGCCTGTTATCTTAGACATTATGGGACAGCCGTTATTTACAATACCGATTTTTTCTCCGTCGGATATTACATCGCTCTTTCCCGAAATGACCACAACGGCGCCTGTGCTTTTTGAAAGGGCAGAGGCTTCCGAAGCAATATCCTTCAAATCCGTATGCATATCGGAAAGGGATGCGTCCACACCCATGGTGCCTCCCTTGTCACCTAAAAGGGTTTTTATTTCGGATATGTTTCCCCTTATGGCGGAAAACTTTACTTCCGAAAGCAGTTTCTTGGCCGATTCCGTACGGAATTTTGACGAGCCAGCTCCTACGGGGTCAAGGACAACGGCCTTTGACAGGCTGTTTGCCTTCTTTCCCGCCAGAAGCATGGCAGAGAGCTTGTCCCTGTTAAGGGTGCCTAAATTTATACACAGCCCCGCCGCAAGGGAAGTTATTTCTTCCGCTTCCTCGGGAGCGTCGGCCATGACCGCTGAGCCGCCGCAGGCAAGCAGTATATTTGCCACATCATTGGCGGTAACATAGTTTGTTATATTGTGGATAAGGGGAGATTTCTCTCTCACGTTTTCCAGACATTCTTTCAGCATAATAATCACCTTGATAATAAAAAAGGAAACGCCCTGACAGCCGTTTCCTGTGAGAATCCGTTTAGCTTCCTACGTTGGCATTATCCAAATCAGGTGCGGCGTTAAACGCCAAAGGGTTGAAGTTCTTCTCTCAGCCGCAGCATACTGCCGCAGCACCCCTGCTTTTTATTTATTTTACTCCCGTCTTATGGCGGTGTCAATGAGCGGATTTACCGAAAGACTTTTAAAGTCCCAGATTATAAGGCCCGCTTTGTGCCTGAAATGATATAGAGAAAATCGGTATCGGCCTTTATGTCTATATCAAAGAAGTCCGCAAATAATTTTGATTCCGTCTCCACATCGGAAAGTATGTCGGAAACATCGGCCGCGGTTTTTTGATGGCGGCTGTTTATTGCCTTTCGGCTTTCCGTATGGGCTATTATAAAGCGGCCGCCGTCCTTGAGTATGTGGTGAAGATGCTTTATAAAAGCTGTTTTATCGTGAAAATGCGGGTAGGCTCTGTATATGAATGCTCTGTCAAAGCCCGTTTCTTCCACATCGAAAAAATTTGCGCATAAAAGTTTTATTCTGGGGTCTTGGAATTTTTTTGATGCTTCCTCAAGCATTTTTTCGGAAATGTCCACACCCAGAATTTTTGAAGGCCCGGCAGACAAAAGGGCAGGAAATAATGCGCCCGTACCGCAGGCTATGTCTATTATCTCCGCTTTGTCGGGTATGGGGCAGAGAGAAGTTATGAGCTTTATTTTTTCCGGGTCAGGAGTGAAGGTGCTGTCCCAGTTATGAGCCATATTATTAAAAAAATCCTTTGCGGCTTTGAAATCGTCGTGCATAGTGAGCCTCCTTTTTTAATATATTTGAAAACATTATAAGCTAAAGTATAATATCGGTCAAATTTACAAATGAAAAATATAATTTTGGGAGGCATAAATATGATTGCGGAAAAATTGAGTGAAGATACATTAAAACTTTTAAGGGAATGTGATTCGGGCGCAAAAATGGCTGTAAAGTCCATAGATGAGGTGCTGGATGAAGTAGAGAGCCCCAAGCTCAAAAAATTACTTACCGACAGCAAGGAGGAACATGACAAGCTTAAAAGCGAGATATAT
>CABPCX010000119.1 GCA_902406135.1 uncultured Eubacteriales bacterium | reverse complement strand
ATGCCTATAAGAACAATTACAAACTGAAATATATGAGAAATCATATTTCTCACAGCAGTTTTTAAACGTCCCATCAAAGCACCCTCCTGACTACTGTCAAAAATTCGGGGAACAATTCATACTGCATCTGTTCCTTTTCGTTATATACATATGAATTGAGATTCTCATAAACTTCACATGTAAATCCCTTCTGTCCTGCCCAGTATTCTCTGTCCCAGAGAGGTCTGTTTTTGTATGTCATAGGGAGATTTACCGCAAGGCTTTCAAGCTTTGATGCCTTACTGTATACAAATCCTCCGTTGGCGATTATTTTTTTACGGTTTTCTTCCCATGAATGTCTGTAATCACTGTTTTTAAGATAGTAATACCATTCCGCATCAAAATACAGCATTGTTCCGCCTACTTTAAGTTTTTCAGCCCAGTGCTTAAGCTGCTTTTCAGGTTCGGTAAGTGTCCATGTAACATCCCTTGATACTATAAGGTCAAAACTTTCGTCCTCAAAGGGAAGCATTCTTCCCACCTGAACAAAATCAATATCAGTGCCTGTCAGTCTCGCATTGTTTCTTGCCTGTTCAAGCATATCGGGGCTCATATCCGCAGCCGTTACTCTATGTCCCCTCATAGCCGCAAGAATAGCAAAAAATCCCGGGCCTGTTCCGATATCAAGCACATTCATATTTTCCGTTTCCCTGCCATGGCCGAAAATAAGATTTTCCCATGCAGTGCGCTTTTCCGAAAACAGCTGCGCCATATTCTGGTCGCTGTAGCTTGATGAACGCTGCTGCCAGTAATTGTTCATACCGTTTTCAAGCATTGTATTTGCTTCGGAATATACGCTGTATTCGTTTAAACTGCTGTTTTGTATTTTATCTAAAAATGTTAAAGACATATACGGTAATTCCTTTCATATCCAAAAAAACATAAAAAGGCCACTAAAAACGTATAAATTCGTTTTCAGCGACCTTCGTGATCACATTTGTTCCAATAAAAAATAAATCTCTCTAATGGCTTCCTGCCATAACAATATATTTCGATATATTGTGCTTAAAATATTATAATATATTACTTTTTGATTGTCAATTTTTTATATGCATCAGACAATAAATTTAATTGTTTGACAATAAAAAATAAAAGATGTACTATTATTACAGTTAATTAAAAGGAGTGAATTTTTATGCCAAAAGTATCTACAGAAGGTAAAACACTTGAAGAAAAAATGGCTATGGCCGATGAGATAAGCCGCGGATACTTCCGTTCAGGTCTTAACTGTGCAGAATGCGTTCTTCGTACTTTCCTTGATATGCATGACACAGATCTTCCTGAAAGCATTATCCGTATGGCATCAGGCTTTGGCGGAGGTATGGGACATACTAAACATACCTGTGGAGCAATCACAGGCGCTGTCCTTGCCCTTGGAACCATCAAAGGCCGTAACCCTTTTGAAAACGAAGCGATTACAGACCGTATCAAACAGATACAGGGAGAAGTATATCCCATTTTCGGCGATATGGTAAACGAAATGAAAGATGAGTACGGAACACTTATCTGCAGCGAACTTTCAGACCCCTTCGGTGATTTCGCAGGCAAAGCCCGCAAAAAGAACTGTATGGAAATGATCGCTTACTGTTCTGCCCTTGCAGAAAAATACGCTAATAAATAACAAAAAAGCCACCTATAAAGGTGGTTTTTTTATTAATATTTTAGGCTGTACCTTTTACGGATACAGCTTAAATTTTAAAAATGTACGGTAAATAAATTGGGAGAAATATTCATTAAGATTTATCATAGTTATAATATCGGGGTATCCGTACATTTTTATTACTGTTAAAATATTATGCAAAACCTGGATGTCCGCTTTGAAGTCCTCTTTAATGTCTGCCTGCTGTCTGTCTTAATTATGCTTCTATTGGTGTAAAATAAATTATGTCTTCGCTTGATGCTTTCTTGATGTAAACTGGGGATTAATAGATATTATGTATTCATGCTGTCAGTCATTGATGTTTTACTTTGGTGTCAAGTCTTATGATGTAAAAACAAAAAGGCGCAAAATCGACTAATCGATTTGCGCCTTTGCAAATTGTTTATGTTGGTATTTTACTTCTGACATTTATATTTGTCAATACTTCATGACATTTTTGACCATTTACCTTAATATGCCTTCATCCAAAACTGAAATTTATAAGTTTTTTAAACCATTGTAATTTCATATATTTTTATGAACTGGCATAATACACAAAATATACTTAATATGTCTTTATCCATTTATATCAGTCAAACATATTTTCCTGAGATTTTCTATCTTTTCTTTATCCGCACCCTTTGATAAAAGATAGTTTTCTATATCTATTTCTTCATAAAGCTTTAAAAGTTCATATATGTTTTCAACGTCCGACATAACCACGCTTCTGTATTTCTGATACTGTGGATGCTCATTCATAAACTTATCGGATGTCTTTTTGTTATATGTATAGCTGGTCTGGTAATCAGCGGCGATATCTTCAGCGGATACACCTAAAATATAATACAGCACCGAGGCTACAACACCTGTTCTGTCCTTTCCTGACGTACAGTGGAAAACAACTCCTCCGTTTTTAACATAGTCAGATATCATATTTACTGCCTTGGCCAGATTTTCTCCATGGGAAAGAACTATATTTTTATAGCCTTCAGCCACGCCCTTCGCAAATGCCTGCATGGCAGGGCTTGAAATATTATTAAAAGATAAGTTTTCCTCAACCAGAGGAAAATGTATATATCTGAAATTCTCCGGGCAGCCGTCAGGAAACATCTGAACTTCTTCATCGGAACGGAGGTCCAGTATTGTCTTTATTCCTGCTTTCTCCATGGTTTTCCAGTCTTCACTGCCGGCACCAATGAGCTTATCACTTCTGTAAAGGGTATTCCAGCGGACTATTTTATCATCAGACCCATATACTCCGCCCATATCACGAAAATTTAATACATGTTTGAACCTGAATCTTTTTATCTCCATTTTAGATACCTCTTATAATATGTTTATTATATTATAGCACACCGGCCCGTCTGTTAAAACCGCCAAACAACACAAAACGGCAGAGAAAAATCCTCTGCCGTTAAACACTTTTTTATTTACCGTCTATTGTTGAGATGCCAATAGTCATTTCTTCAAGAACTTCAAGCAGCATTCTTACAGTATCAAGTGATGTGAACATAGTTGCGTTGTTTTCAACCGCACATCTTCTTATGATATATCCGTCCTCATAATGCTTTCCTGACATAATAGCTCTTGTATTGATAACATAGTTTATCTTTCCGCTTCTTATGTCACGGAGTATATCGTCATTTCCTTCGCAGATTTTGCCGTATACTCTTGTTCTAATTCCTCTTTCTTTAAGATAGTCAGCTGTCATCTCTGTAGCTACTATATTAAATCCAAGTTTATAGAATCTCTTTACAAGAGGGAATGTCTCTGCCTTGTCCTCGTCAGCAACTGTAACAAGTACTGTTCCGTGGTCTGTAAGAGTTATTCCTGATGCCTGAAGAGCTTTATACATAGCTCTTGTAAGCTTGCTGTCATATCCGATAGCTTCACCTGTTGATTTCATCTCGGGTGAAAGATATGCGTCAAGTCCGCTTATCTTTGAGAATGAGAACGCGGGAGCCTTTACATACCAAGTATCCTTTTCCTTAGCGTAAAGCTCTGTATATCCCTGCTCCTTCAGGCTTACACCAAGTATTACAAGTGTAGCGATGTCCGCAAGGAAATATCCTGTAGCCTTTGAAAGGAAAGGTACTGTTCTTGATGAACGGGGGTTAACTTCGATTACATATACATCCTCGTTTTTATCAACAATGAACTGTATATTGTAAAGACCTACGATACCTATTCCAAGACCAAGTTTCTTTGTATATTCAATGATTTTGTCTTTAGCTTTCTGAGATACGCTGAATGTAGGATAAACGCTTATACTGTCTCCTGAGTGGATACCTGTTCTCTCAACAAGTTCCATAATACCGGGTATAAATACGTCTGTACCGTCGCAGATGGCGTCAACCTCAAGCTCCTTGCCTACGATATATTTATCAACAAGTACGGGCTGGTCCTCATTTACTTCTACGGCTGTCTTAAGATATTCTCTTAAGTCATCTTCCTTAGCAACTATCTGCATTGCACGTCCGCCAAGTACATAGCTGGGACGAACAAGTACAGGGTATCCTATTTCTTCAGCAGCCTTAAATCCTGCCTCAAGGCTTGTTACGGCAACACCCTTAGGCTGAGGTATGTTAAGCTCTGTCATTACCTTCTCAAAAGCATCTCTGTTTTCTGCTCTTTCGATGGCTTCACTGTCTGTTCCGATTATCTTTACTCCTCTTTCTCTGAGGGGCTCTGCAAGGTTGATGGCTGTCTGGCCGCCAAGGCTGGCGATTACTCCTATGGGCTGTTCAAGCTCGATAACATTCATAACGTCTTCGGGAGTAAGGGGCTCAAAGTAAAGTTTATCACTTGTTGTATAGTCAGTCGATACTGTTTCAGGGTTGTTGTTTATTATTATGGCTTCATAGCCGTTTTCTTTGATAGTCTTAACAGCGTGTACTGTTGAATAGTCAAATTCTACACCCTGTCCGATTCTTATGGGGCCTGAACCAAGAACAACGATTTTCTTCTTTTCGCTTACAATTGATTCGTTTTCTTCTTCGTATGTTGAATAGAAGTAAGGGATGTAGCTGTCAAACTCTGAAGCACATGTATCTATCATCTTGTAAACAGGGAAGATTTTGTGCTCTTTTCTGATGTTATATACTTCTGTATCGTTCATTCCCCAGAGCATACCGATGTATTTATCAGAGAATCCCATCTTCTTTGCTTTAAAGAGAACGTCTGTATTTCCCTTGTTTTCAGCAATGCAGCTTTCAAAATCAACTATATTTTTGATCTTTTCAAGGAAAAGCATATCTATCTGTGTAGCATTGCATATCATACCGGGGTCAATGCCGTCTCTCATAAGTTTTGCTATGGCAAATATTCTGTCATCTGTTCCGATGGCAATATATTTTAAGAGTTCTTCCTTTGACATATTGTCAAACTTAGGCATATAGAGGTGGCATACGCCTATTTCAAGTGAACGTACTGCCTTAAGTAAGCTTTCCTCGATTGTTCTGCCGATGCTCATAACTTCGCCTGTAGCCTTCATCTGTGTGCTGAGCTTATTGGAAGCTGTAGCAAACTTATCGAAGGGGAATCTGGGCATCTTTGTAACAACATAGTCAAGGGCAGGCTCAAAGCTGGCAGGTGTGTTTGCTATCTGTATTTCATCAAGGTGCATACCTACGGCAATCTTAGCTGAAACTCTGGCTATGGGGTATCCGCTGGCCTTTGAAGCAAGGGCTGATGAACGTGAAACCCTGGGGTTAACCTCGATAAGGTAATATCTGAATGATTCAGGGTCAAGGGCAAACTGTACGTTACATCCGCCTTCTATCTTGAGGGCTCTTATTATTTTAAGGGCACTGTCTCTGAGGAGATGGTATTCCTTATTTGTAAGAGTCTGGCTGGGTGCAACTACTATTGAGTCTCCTGTATGAATACCTACAGGGTCGATGTTTTCCATATTACAGATAGTAATGGCTGTGTCGTTGGCGTCACGCATTACTTCGTACTCTATTTCCTTATATCCCTTTATGCTCTTTTCAACAAGTACCTGATGAACAGGTGAAAGCTGAAGGGCATTTTTCATTATTGTTCTGAATTCTTCTTCGTTATCGGCAAATCCGCCGCCTGTTCCGCCGAGAGTGAATGCAGGACGAAGTACAACAGGATATCCTATTCTTTCTGCAACTTCAAGACCATGCTCGATTGATGTTGCTATTTCGGAAGGAAGTACGGGCTCGCCTAAAGATATACAGAGTTCCTTGAAAAGCTCTCTGTCTTCGGCTCTCTCTATACTCTCTCTGCTTGTTCCAAGCATTTCTACGCCGCATTCCTCAAGAACTCCGTTCTTTGAAAGTTCCATGGCAAGGTTAAGTCCTGTCTGTCCGCCGATTCCGGGAACAAGAGCATGGGGACGTTCCATTCTTATTATTTTTGCAAGATATTCAGGAGTAAGGGGCTCCATATATACCTTGTCAGCAATAGTTGTATCTGTCATTATTGTTGCGGGGTTTGAGTTTGCAAGGATAACTTCGTATCCTTCC